>NZ_JAYGHD010000392.1:0-13245 GCF_034932245.1 Nostoc sp. UHCC 0251 | reverse complement strand
CTGTTTCTTGAATCCTTTGCCAGCAAGCATTTCAAGACTTAACGGGAAAAGTCAGGTTGCTATGTGATGCTCAGGAGTGGGAGTATTTTGCTCAAGCTGGTCAACAACGGGTGTTGAAGATGTACACTTGGGAATCTACTGCTGAAAACTACCTGTCTTTGCTTGAGCAGATTTTGTCTTCACAGGAAACCCACCCTCGTGCTGAACTCCTTCCCATCCATCCCTACTTCCGTAATCCAGAATCGCAGACCGATGTTTTTTTGGAAGAATTGGGCGAACTCTACTTTGGAAGTAATCAAAGGGTACTAAGTACATCTAGCCTTTGAATAAGCTTCAGGTAGTGATCCCAGCTATGAGCAGCCAGCGCAAAACGTGCTGACTGCTTCGGCAAACTGCTGATTTTGTTCCATCAATGCCATGTGTCCACCTGGTTTGATGGTGACTCTTTCAGAGTAAGGTAATTCTGCTTTCATGCGATCGCACTATAATTAGGGAACTCCAAAAATTAAACTATCCCGAATTTCCTGTGAATAGGGTGCGTCAGTACAAATAATTCCTTGGTATTTCCAGGTTTTATCTGGCTGAAGCACCCTAAATATCAATACGCAAGCACAAAAGCTGGAACTTAAACCCCATAGTCACCTCCAAGCGATCGCTTACAGTCACAGATGTTACTTCAAGTTTTAACATTTCTCTTTGCTTTCCATACATCGAAACAGGCATTTTTATAACTAGCAACTTGAGTTATGTATATCTGTCTTATGTAGTGAGTCCTATACCTACCCTAAGTAGGGTTATCTATCTGCTTTTGTTCGTTAAGTTGTATGAAGTACTGAAAGCAAAGTTTCTCAGTAAATAACTGAGGAAATCAAAATAACCTTAATTTAGTTGGAGTTTTTTATGACTTACACAGTTGATGAAGCAACAAGACCAGCTTTAGAAAGTTTTCAACGCTTTGATGTAGATACTCAGCTAGCCCTACTTTGGTTCGGTTACCTCGATCTTAAAGAGCAGCTAAAACCGGCACCTCCTACAAGCGTTGAAACTCCTGCTAAAGCAGTGTTTGACCAAATCCTAGACTTGTCTAAAGAAGAGCAACTGCAAGCACAACGCGACATTATTAATGGTGCAGCTAACAATATCAGCCAAGCCTATAATGCTCTAAGTCCCAATGCAAAATTAGACGTTTGGCTGCTGCTGGCACAAGGAATGGATAATGGAAGCGTCATTCAAGTGCCGTCTGACTATCAACTTCCTGATGAAACGGATGAATTTGTCGCATCGATCAAAAAGCTAGAGTTTGAGCAACGGGTTAATTTTATGTTGAGTGCAGTGCAAGCGATGGGTTAACTCAGTTCAAGAACTCTCATTAGCTTTCTAGAATTGGGGATAACTGAAAGTAGCAAATTAAGCTAGACCTGGCTCCTTCTTTTCTACTTTAATAGACGTTAGTTTAAGACTACCGCAGAGATGTTTATCTTTGTGGTAGTCTCAATGCAAGTTATCAGTCCCATCCTTCATTTCGGTAAACAAAATACCCTGAAAAGGCGACGGGCTTTGAATTAAGAATTTAAGTAGATTTATTTGTTATTTACTTTTCCCTTGCGTCCTATCGGTATACACATCGGTGTCTGCATCACCGGATCAGGAATAATCCGACACTCCAACCCAAAAACCTCCTGAACCATTTCTTGAGTCATCACTAGCTTTGGTTCTCCAGCAGCAAAAATTCGACCATCTTTGACTGCAACTAAGTAATCAGCATAACGACACGCCTGATTTAAATCATGCAGCACCATCACAATTGTCCGCCCCTGATTTTGGTTCAACTCATACAACAAATCCAAAATCTCTATCTGGTGCGCTAAATCTAAAAAAGTAGTTGGTTCATCTAAAAGTAAAATATCTGTATCTTGCGCCAATGCCATTGCAATCCAAGCTCTTTGTCGTTGTCCACCAGACAAAGTATCTAATGCTCTATCTGCCAATTTCAACAAATCCGTAATTTCTAGCGCTTGCTGCACGATTTTTTCATCTTTTGTCGACCACTGCTGCGACCAATTTTGATAAGGATAACGTCCTTGTGCTACTAAATCTTGTACTGTTAATCCTTCCGGTGCTACTGGCCCTTGGGGCAAAATACCTAACTGCTGTGCTACTTCTTTGGTGGAAAGATTAAAAATAGATGTTCCATCAAGATATACCGTACCACCACGGGGTTTAAGCAATCTGGCTAAACCTCGTAGCAACGTTGATTTACCACAACCATTAGCACCAACTAAAGCACTAATTTGGCCGGTGGGGATTGCCAAATTCAGGTCACGGATAATCAACGCACCATCGTAAGCTAAAGACAGACTTTTGGTTGAGAGTCCTTTCATAAGTGAAACCATTTTAGATTTTAGACTTTCCTGCGGAACGCTACGCGTAGCTTGCTTCCCCGGAGGGGTACGACTTTGCTCAGTCGAACGATTTTGGATTTATGAAAACCTGATTTTTGGATTGATAAAATATTGTTTTGATCAAATTCTCAATCCCCAGCCTCCAGACACTTATTTTTTGCGGTTACGAATTAATAAATAAAGAAAATAAGGAGCGCCAATCGCAGCAGTTACAATCCCACAAGGAAGTTCGATAGGTGCAAACAGCGTTCTTCCTAGCAAGTCTGCCATCACAACAATCACTCCCCCCAAGAGTGCGGAAATAGGAATCAAGCCTTCATGGGTTGCACCTACCAACTGTCGTCCTAAATGAGGTGCGATTAAACCAATAAAACCAATATTTCCGGCGGTGGCGACTCCTGCACCTGCTAAAGCTACACCCACCAGCACGAGTAAACCACGTTGCCATTCCACTTGACTACCTAAACTTTTGGCGACATCATCTCCCAAGTTAAGAGCGTTCAAATGCCTTGCTAGTGTCAAAGCCATTGGGACAAAAACAATTAACCAAGGTAATAGAGAAAAGACTTGCTCCCAAGTCCGGCCGTAGACGCTCCCAGCTAACCAAACCAAAGCATTACTAACGTCAGAAATTTCCCCAAAGGTAATCATCAAGCTGGTTATGGCACTGGCGATCGCAGACAAGCCAACACCCATTAAAATTAATAAAATCGGGGAACTACCGTTATTCCAAGCTAGCGAATAAATTAAAATCGCCATAAGCAAAGCACCACCAAAGGCTGATATAGGCAAGGTGTAAATTGGTGCTGATGGAAATAGTACAATTACTGTGACTGCCGCCAGACTCGCCCCAGCATTGATGCCGATAATACCAGGGTCGGCCAACGGATTGCGTGTCAACCCTTGGAAAATAGTGCCAGAAATTGCCAGCGCCACTCCTACCATAAAAGCTACAACGGTGCGGGGTAGACGCAGATTCTGAATCACGAATGAATGGTCTGGGTTTCCTGTATCTAAACCCAATATAGTTTTCACGATATCCAAAGGCGAGATTGGATATTCACCTTTGGCCACATTCATCACCATCGCTACTGCGATCGCTACTGCCAAACATAATAGTATGACTGGTACACGTCGCTCGATGCGGAAAGATATCGTTTGGGAACGAATAACTAGCCAATCAACCTTCATTTCTTCACCTTTGACTTAGCTAGGTATACAAAAAAAGGAGCGCCAACGATTGCTGTCATTACACCTACAGGTAACTCCTGTGGTTTGAGCAATATACGGGCGGCAATGTCTGCGACTAATAGTAAAATTGCCCCCAAAACTGCACAATAAGGTAATATCCAACGATAATCGGCTTTAATGTAAAATCTCACTATATGGGGAACTACTAAACCAATGAAGCCGATTGGCCCTGCAAGAGCGACGGAACTTCCTGCCAGTAAAACTACGCTGATAGCGGTAAATATTTTGATCGAAGCTGTCTTTTGACCCAAGCCTCTGGCGACATCTTCACCTAAACTCATAGTAGTAATTTGTCTGCCGAGGGCAAAAGCAACTACTAATCCTATACCGACGAAAGGCAGCAATTGTAAGAATAAATTAAAATCTCGACCAGATAATGAACCAGCTAACCAAAATCTGACTTGTTCAAGTGTTTGTTGACTGACAATGAGGATACCGGTGGTGAGGGAAGAAATCAAAGCAGTTAAGGCTGCTCCTGCTACCGTCAAATTTAATGGGGTGGCTCCTCCTCGTCCCAGCGAACCAAGGATGTAAACTAACACCGCTGTTACTCCCGCACCCAGAAATGCTACAAGAGCGTAAACACCTATGGATGAGCTGCCAAAAATAAAAGTTGCGACAACTACAAAGAGCGCGGCTCCCGATTCAATACCCAAAATAGCTGGATCTGCTAAGGGGTTTCGCGTCAAACCCTGCATCAATGCTCCCGATACAGCAAGGGCTGAACCTACAAGGATAGCAATTAGCGATCGCGGTAATCTCACGGTCTGAATAACTAAGTGATCATAAGAACCATCAAAGGCTATAAAAGATGTCAAAATCTTACCTAGAGGTATTTCGGCTGCACCTAGCGTCACACTGAACAGCAAGCAAATTACTAGCATACATAGCCCCAAAACCAGACCAAATAAGGCTGGAATTTGTGGCTTTTTCAATTCTCTAGGTGAGAGTGTAGTCGCTTTTATCATTTGATTCTGCCGTGACTGGAAAATATTACGCTCTGCTGGTTAGTTGTTTTTTCAATGGGCACTCTCAATATTTAACAGCATTTTTAATCATTAAAGTTGATAATCTTTCTTGATAAATATACAGATTACACGATCGTGTAACCTTTTCCCCATTTTTAAACGGAATAAAGCATACCCTTATAGCTTTGATATAGTTTCTCAACAAAGTGGTATTGTTAGATCAACTTAAATCTGCTTTGTCAAAGCCACTTGCGTGCCAAAAGGGAACTGGGAAGCAGAGGAGAATAATCAATGCCCAATGCCCAATGCCCAATGCCCAATAAGCAGTTTCAGTCACCAGGTGTTACATCTGTAAATGGTGGTGTTCATGAGGATTGATAGTTTACTTAAGGTTTACAAACGAAAATCAATACGCGTTTTACCTTTAATACTCAGCTTGATACTGGTTTTGTTTGTCGGAAGCCCCACTATGGCTGTACCAACAAAATCCACAGAGATATTATGGGATACTTATGGTGTGCCACACATCTACGGCAAAGATAACCAGAGTGCATTTTATGCCTTTGGTTGGGCACAAATGCAGAGTCATGGAGATTTACTTTTGCGTCTCTATGGTCAAGCACGGGGACGCGCAGCCGAATATTGGGGAGAGGAATACCTGGAGTCAGATCGTTGGGTACAGACTGCGGGAGTACCAGAACGCGCTAGTACTTGGTACAAAGCCCAGAGTCCAACTTTTCGTAGTTATCTTGATGCTTTTGCTGCTGGGATCAATGCTTATGCAAAACAAAATCCGAAGTTAATTGACGATCAAGTTGAGATAGTGCTACCAGTCAAGGCAGAAGATGTCATGGCTCACTTACATCGGGTACTCAATTTCACCTTTGTGGTTAATCCAGAGCAAGTATTAGACCTGAGCAAAGAAAAGTTGCAAGCAGGATCTAATGGTTGGGCGATCGCACCAAGTCATTCTGACAATGGGAATGCCATGTTGCTAGCAAACCCACATCTACCTTGGTCAGATTTATTTTTGTGGTATGAAGCCCAAATCACCGCACCCGGAATTGATGCTTATGGGGCAACACTTGTAGGTATTCCTGTATTAGCGATCGCCTTTAACAACAACTTAGGTTGGACTCACACCGTTAACACTTATGATGGTTGGGATGTTTATGAACTCACACTGGCAGGTAATGGATACCAGTTTGATGACAAAGTTCGTAACTTTCAGACAAAAACCCTCTCCTTAAAGGTGAAGCAAAAAGATGGCTCCTTGCAAGAGCAACCATTAGTAGTGAAAAGTTCTGTCCACGGGCCAGTGGTAGCCGAGAAAAATGGTAAAGCCGTGGCACTGAGAGTTGCAGGTCTTGACCGACCAGGTGTACTCCAGCAGTGGTGGGATATGGCACGAGCAAAAAACTTTGCCCAGTTTGAAAAGACACTCCAGCGCTTGCAATTGCCAATGTTTACGGTGATGTATGCGGATCGAGAAGGGCATATTATGCACCTATTCAACGGTCAAGTTCCAGTGCGGTCTAGTGGTGATTTTGCATACTGGGAAGGCATAATCCCAGGAAATACATCTAAAACGTTGTGGACAAAAATTCATCCTTACAAAGATTTACCACGCATAGTTGACCCGAAGAGTGGCTGGTTGCAAAATACAAATGACCCACCTTGGACAACTACATTTCCAGTCGCTATTAAAGCAGATAATTACCCGCCTTACATGGCTCCTCGTTTCATGGGTTTCCGCTCCCAACGTTCTGTAAGGATGTTGGCTGAGGATGACAAAATCTCTTTTGATGAAATGGTTGCATACAAACACTCTACCCGGATGGAACTGGCTGATCGGATTTTGGATGATTTAATTCCGGCTGCACGCAAATATGGTCAGAGTTTAGGACAAAAAGCAGCCAATGTCTTAGAAGCCTGGGATCGGCAAGCTAATGCAGATAGTCGCGGGGCTGTATTATTTGCCTTTTGGGTACAACAGATGGACTTAGATGAGGCATTTAGTAAACCCTGGAATGAAAACTCTCCACGTACCACACCCGATGGTTTAGCTAATCCTGAAAGTGCAGTTACAACTCTGCAAGCAGTTGCAGCAGAGGTAGAAAAGACCTATGGGGCGCTTGATGTACCGTGGGGCCAAGTTTTTCGGCTACGGTTGGGTGATGTGGATTTACCTGCTAATGGTGGGGATGGCAGCCTGGGAATTTTCCGGGTACTGAATTCTGCTCCCGGAGAAAATGGGCAATTCCAAGCCGTTGCAGGTGATTCCTATGTGGCTGCAATTGAATTTTCCAACCCTGTGCGAGCAATGGCACTCACCAGTTACGGTAACGCAACTCAACCTGGATCTCCCCACATTGGCGATCAGTTACAGATGTTTGCTAACAAAAAGTTGCGGACTGTGTGGCGCGATCGCTCAGATATTCTCGCCCATCTAGAAGAACGTAAAATATTCTGAGGCTAATTTTTAGCGCTTGCGATCGCCCAAAAACTTCTAAGTGTCTGGGGCGATCGCATGACGGTATATTCTTTATTTGAGTGTAAATAGGTGAGAAAAAACTTGTTCCATTTGTGCAGACTTGTCATGAAAATTATGTTTAGCTTTGCTTGTACAAAGCATCTGTCAGTTGATGTTTTTGATTAAATAGGGATAAAAACGCTAGTAATACAACTCCTATAGTGGCGATCGCAGTTCCCGATGCTTGAGCAAAAATAATCACAATTTGATAGCGGATAGCATCCGTAGGACTAGCACCAGCCAAAATCTGACCAGTCATCATTCCTGGTAGACTAACTAACCCCATCACCATCATTGAGTTAATTGTGGGAATCATCCCGATTCTTAATGCTTCTTTAATTGGTTGATGTGCAGCTTCCCAACGAGTTGCACCTAAAGTTAATAATGCTTCTACTTGTTCTCGACGATTAATTAAATCCTCCATAAAACGTTCTAACGTCAGAGATGTACCAGTGAGGGCATTACCTAAAATCATACCTAACAGAGGAATGAGATATTGGGGATCATACCAAGGATGTACTTGAATAATGGCGCTAACAGTAAAGCCTGTAACTAAAAATGAACCACAAAACAGCGAAATAAAATTATTCCAATAAATACTGGCAAACCGTCGGCGAGTCCGATTAACACTTGATATACTCGCCATAATCGTCATAGCTAAAGCTAAAGCTATAATTAATATTGGGTTACTAAGAGTAAAGACCCATTGTAATAAGTATCCTACCAATAACAATTGCACGACCATGCGTAGCGAAGCAATTAAAAGGCTTTTTGCTAACCCTAAATTTAGAGCAAATGAAAGACCTATATTAATGAGAATAAATAAAGCTGCTACCGCCAGTTGCGTATAACTAATAGAAATATAATTGCCTGCCATTATTCGTTAGATTTTAAGCTAATTTGACGATGGGTAATGCGCTGCAATTGCGCTGAATCGTGACTTGTCCAAAGATATGCTCGTTGGATATTTTCTTTTTGCCAAGCTGCAACCAAAGCTTCTAAACAATTGGCTGTGGCGACATCTAATGAAGCGGTAGGTTCATCAAGTAATAATATCAAAGGGGAAAGTTGCAAAGCACGCAGAAAAGCCAAAATTTGAGATTCACCGCCAGAAATTGCACTTACAGGACGTTGTAAAAAATCAGCAGGTTTATGTAAAAGTTGTAAATAATTAAGAATTAGCTCGCGTTTATAGACTTGATGTCGATGGGCTGCTAAACGATAAACTTGTTTGAGATTATCTTCTACAGTTCCTTCCCAAAGTGCAGGGCGCTGGTGGAGATAAACAACTTGAGAGCGATAATTGGGTGTGTAGTAAGCATCGATAGATTTTCCTTGAAAAAAAATGTATCCTGCTTGTATTGGATCGAGACTAGCGATCATTCTTAGCAGCTGACTTTTACCAGAACCGGAAGCACCAACTACAGCAACGCGTTCTCCTGGTAGAAGTTCAAAATTTAAATTTTGCCACAACCATTGATTTTGGATTTTTCTACCCAAACCTTGTACTGATAAAATTGGAGCGTTAGTAAATGGTTCTGAATTGGTTATAGAGCTTTTACTTCGTTGATTTACCATTCAGCTTGTTTGTAGGAGTTTTTTAATAGATTTGTGCCGAATTGTTCTACGATGTTCCCAAACAAAATTCAATGCGTCCAATACTCCTTGCGGCATTGGTTCGGTTTCAAAATGAAATTTATTAGTAGTAAATTACTTAAAAAGAATTATTGCTAGGTTAACAGTCGTTTTTATAGTATACTGCTTTTGCATAAGTTTCTCAATTAGTTTTGATTAAATTATAAGTTTCAGGACAATCCTGGCTAAATTTGGCGACGTTATGAAAATTGGTCTAAAACAGTTTTGGAATTTATTGATAGACTATCTCAAGCCTCAAAAGGGGCGCGTTGCCAAGTTTGCGATCGCTCTATTAGCTAGTATCGGCTTGCAACTCCTTAACCCGCAAATTCTACGTAATTTCATTGATACAGCGGTAGCAGGCGGTTCAGTGCAAAACTTATTCTCCGCCGCATTTCTATTTATCGGTGTAGCTTTAGTGATGCAACTAATGTCAATTGTGGCTACATACTACGGTGAAAACGTTGCTTGGACAGCTACTAATGCCTTACGTGCTGATTTAGTTGAGCATTGCCTGAAACTCGATTTATCTTTTCACAAGGTTTCAACACCTGGTGAATTAGTAGAACGAGTGGACGGTGATATTCAGAACCTTTCAAAATTTTTCTCGAAATTTAGCGTCTACATCTTAGGCAGTTTGCTACTGATTTTGGGTGTGATTGTGGTAATGTTTGCCGAAGATTGGCGGGCTGGTATAACTATTTCATTTTTCGCCCTCACAGCATTATCTATCCTAATTCGTCTGCGTTCCATCGCCGTTCCTCATTGGGGAAGCTATCGCCAAGTCAATGGAGAGTTTTTCGGCTTTTTGGGTGAGCAACTAACTGGCATTGAAGACATAAGGGCAAATGGTGCGAAAACTTATGTTATGCATCGCTTCTACAAAATTCTGCAACGCTGGCTACCAACTTATCACAAAGCACGCTTTGCTGATACTATTCTCTGGACTACAACCAACGGTATATTCACGCTAGGTAATGTCATTGCTTTAGCTGTAGCCCTTTACCTTTGGAATCAAAAAGCGATCACTATCGGAACTGCATATATATTTTTTTACTACACTACTCTTCTGAGTGAACCAATTGAGCAAATTCGCACTCAGTTAGAAGAGCTTCAACAGGCAGAAGCCAGCATTTATCGTGTTCAAGATTTATTGGGAGTACAATCACAACTGAGTGCAGGAGGCAAAGAGCGACTTCCTCATGGCGCACTTGCTGTTAAATTTGAAAATGTCTCATTTAGCTATAGCGAACGCATCAAAAAGCAAGATACAAAATCAGAATTGATACTGCAAGATATATCTTTCCATTTACCGCCCGGTCATGTATTGGGACTATTAGGACGTACAGGTAGCGGTAAAAGCACTTTAGCACGCTTGTTACTGAGATTATATGACCCACAATCAGGCACAATCCGCTTGGGGAATGTACTCATCAACCAGACTCCCTTAATAGACTTACCCAAGCACGTTGGGCTAGTAACTCAGAATGTACAGTTATTCCAAACTACAGTCCGCAACAATCTCACCTTTTTTAACCAAAATATCAGCGACGAACGCATCTATCAAACCTTGGAGATGCTGGGATTATCTGCATGGCTACACTCATTACCCAAAGACTTAGATACTGAATTAGGGCCTGATAGTAGCGGCTTATCAGCAGGACAGGCACAATTGTTAGCATTTGCCCGTGTTTTTCTCAAAGACCCTGGCCTAGTAATTTTAGATGAAGCATCCTCACGCCTCGATCCCACAACAGAAAAACTCATTGAAAAAGCTATAGACCAGCTATTAATTGGGCGTACCGGCATCATTATCGCTCACCGATTAGCAACCGTGCAAAGAGCAAATCAAATTCTGATTTTAGACAAAGGTCGGGTAAGCGAATATGGTTTGCGAGAAGAATTACTTGAAAATTCTCATTCACGCTTTGCTCAATTACTCAAAACTGGTTTGACAGATTTATTAGTTTAATTCTGGTTATACCAATTTGCCTAACAGTCTTCTTTTAATTAAAAATTACGAATTACGAACTACGAACTACGAATTAGAAATTATTATGTTGTCAGCAACCAAAAAACCACAAGGCTGGAAATTATTATGGAACCTAATTTGCTATCGACCAAAACTCTACACAATTGACACCTTCTTCTGGATTTTAATTACAGGCTTGCCTGCAATTCCTGGGTTAATTATCAGAGAATTCTTTGATAGCCTGACAGGTAAAGCACAATTTGGGTTAACATCTGTAGCTTGGATTGCATTGTTGTTGGCTTTGAATTTAGGACACATTGGGACAATATTTGCAGGGCGCGTAACCAAAACTCAGCACCGTTTTACCATGAGTTCGTTGCTGCGACGCAATCTGTTAGAACGCTTGTTAAACAATCCTAATGCTCAACCTATGATTGTTAACAATGAGGCGGAAAAAGCTATATCTCAAGGTGAAATTCTTAGTTATTTTCGTGATGATGCTCAACAAATAGAAGACAATGTAGCATGGGTATCGGAACTGCTTGGTGAAGGAATATTCGCTATTCTTTGTTTGGTGATTTTGTTAAGTGTTAATGTCCAAATGACCTTGTTTGTTTTTCTGCCTTTGGTTGGGATGATCGCAATTATTCAAAAAGCAGAAATTTACATCAAAGGATACCGCACAGCTAGCCGCCAAGCAACAGAAAAGGTGACAGGAATTTTAGGCGAAATCTTTAGTTCAGTGCAAGCGATTAAAGTAGCTGGTGCAGAACAAGATGTGTTGCATCACTTTCGCATTCTCAACGACAAACGCCGCCAAGTGATGGTGAGAGATAGCTTATTAAATGCCATGTTAGATTCAGTATTTCAAAACATGGTAAATCTAGGGACTGGTTTAATTTTGCTGCTAGCTTCTGTGTTAATTCAGAGTCAAACTACTAAACTGACTGTAGGTGACTTTGCTCTGTTTATTTATAATCTTTCCTTTGTCACAGGCTTTTTCAACTCTTTAGGGAGATTCATGGCATTGTACAAGCAAACCGAAGTCTCCTTTGAACGGATGACAGCTTTGCTTTCTGGTGTGACAGCAGATACTTTAGTCGCCAAAAATCCACTTTATCTGAATAACCTACGCGATCGCAAACAACCACTTCCAACCCTAGAACAACCACAAAGGCAAAAGAGCGATAAGCCTGACGGCATGGCTAACGCTTACCGCTTACAATTATTAACCATATCAAACCTTACTTACCACTATCCCGGCACTAACCAAGGAATAACAGACATCAGCTTTCAGCTACAGCGTGGTAGTTTGACTGTCATTACTGGTCGCATTGGTTCTGGTAAAACTACACTGCTACGAGTTTTATTAGGATTATTACCCAAGCAATCAGGTGCTATTTATTGGAATGGCACTCTAGTAGAAGACCCTATTAATTTCTTTGTACCACCTCATAGTGCTTATACTCCTCAAATCCCCCAACTCTTTAGTTATAGCCTCAGAGAAAATATTTTATTGGGTTTAGATAAAGATGATTACGAAATCGAAAAGGCGCTAAAAATGTCCGTGTTTGACCAAGATTTAGCCGCTATGAATGAAAAAATGGAAACTTTAGTAGGAGCAAAAGGAGTTAGACTATCTGGTGGGCAATTACAACGTTTAGCAGCTGCCCGAATGTTTGTTCGTAAACCAGAATTGATGGTTTTTGATGACCTTTCTAGTGCTTTGGATGTAGAAACAGAATTAGCTTTATGGTCGCGGATATTTAACAATCAAAGTGAAGAAGAAAATTGGATACCAACTTGTCTTGTGGTTTCTCATCGGCGTTCCGTTTTACGTCGCGCCGACAAAATAATTCTACTGAAAGCAGGTAAAATAGCAGCACAAGGAAAGTTAGATGAAATTATTAGTAAAGGTCAAGAGTTAAATTTGTGACTATATCAACTAAGCGATCGCTTCAGGTGTAGGAAGGATGCGTACTAAAAGATGCGATCGCAGTTTACCAGGTAGTTTCGGCGGTAAAACATACCCATCTTGGCTTTCTTGATAAAGCTGGCTGAATTGCAACAAGTCAGTTATGCTTTCCTGCGTTAGATCAACAAAATGGTATGTATATTTTTGTGGACAAACAAAGCTAACAGCACAAGAATATTTTTTAACGCAACTCCACAAACATCCCACAGGCTCTATATTGAGAGTGCTGTAAGCAGAATTATTTTTTTGAGTCTCTAGCAGCTTCAGTAAGAGTTGATTTCCTTCGGCGCGATCGTCTGCTTCTTCGTGATCGAGAACAGCACTGCACGATTTACAAACAAATAAGGTATGAAGTGTCATGATGATAATGATTTTTGCTTCTGTAAAATGTATTTATTGAGGTCATCCAAAATAGTATTTGCTGACAGGATATAAAAACGATAAGTAGGTCGGCGTGAATATTTATCATCAGGTTTAGGCAGGAGGCAGATCGCTTTTAGCGTCTCCCC
>NZ_JAYGHD010000391.1:0-13339 GCF_034932245.1 Nostoc sp. UHCC 0251 | reverse complement strand
GGCGGGCAAGATGCCCACCCCACAAGATTGGATAATTTATTTCTTTGAGTTCCCTAAGTACCTGAAAATTACTGTAATGCTGCGCTACTACCACGCTGTAATAGAAAAGGAGATAAAACGCGGTTTTCGACAGTTTTTCCTTCTAATAAATCGAGTAACATTTGCATGGCTATGCCACCAATTTCTAACATTGGTTGACTAGCTGTCGTGAGTGGCGGAGTAACGTAACTACCCAAAGCAATACCATCAAATCCAACCAGGCTTAAACTTCGCGGTACTAAAATTCCTAGTTCTTGGCAAGCTAACAGAGCACCAACCGCCACCATGTCGTTGTAACAAAAGATGCCTGTAACCTCAGCAGTCAATAGTTTAGATAGCATCTGTTGCCCAGTAGTAACGTCGCTTATTCTGGTATAATCTTCATCACTAATGGCAACCCAATCAGGATTTTGTGGTAAACCAGCTTCAGCAAGAGCCATTTGATATCCTTCTAGGCGCTGCTGATTCGATCTGCTGCGATCGCCTACACCTAGATAACCAATGGCAGTGTGTCCCAAACTTATCAGATGCTCTGTGGCTAATCTAGCACCTAAGCGATCGTCTATTGTCACTGAGTGAAATATTTCGGATTGATCTTCTGTCTGGCTATTAATCAAAACTGTTGGCACAGCAATTTGCGTTAGTTGTTTGGTATGCTGTTTACTAATTCGTGAGTCAGCTACTAAGATACCGTCTACTCTCCGGCGATGAAAACTATCAATAGCTGCTATTTCCTGCTCAAAATTTCGGTGTGAAGCACTTAACAAAACACTTAAGCCTGCGGGTCTAGC
Source organism: Nostoc sp. UHCC 0251 (assembly GCF_034932245.1). NCBI lineage: Bacteria > Bacillati > Cyanobacteriota > Cyanophyceae > Nostocales > Nostocaceae > Nostoc > Nostoc sp. UHCC 0251. The sequence continues at coordinate 12,509 of NZ_JAYGHD010000391.1, read as the reverse complement.
TATCTTCTCAATTCCCTCTACTACCTCAGCAAAAAAGGGATCTGCTATTGAAGTTACTACTACTCCGATGGTATTAGTGCGTTTATTTTGTAAACTTTGAGCAATAGCATTAGGCACATAGTTCATTTCCTGCGCTAGTTGCTTAATTTCCTCTCGCACTTTAGGGCTAATGAGAGCGTTATCTCGCAAAGCGCGTGAAACAGTGGAGTGAGAAACACCTGCTCTTTGAGCAATATCTTCAATTGAAATTCTTTTTTTATTCATTTTTTATATGAGGTTTTAAGTTTTGCACACGTGTGCATGTAGATGTATTATAGAAAATAATCGTTATTTGTCAAGAAATTTTAATACAACTACCATATTCCAGGGAAAGGAGTCCTAACTTCTGCCTCCATTTCAACAACTTAACTTTTCTTAAGTAAAAGATGATTAAGCAGTCAATGATTATTATCGTCATGGGTGTATCAGGTTCTGGCAAAACCACCATAGGAAAATTGCTAGCAGACTCGTTACAATGGGAGTTTAGCGACGCTGATACTTTCCATTCACCAGAGAATGTTGAGAAAATGCGACGCGGTATCCCTTTGGGTGAAGCTGACAGGATGCCTTGGTTGCAAGATTTGCAAACAGCTATAAAACATTGGCTGCAAGAAAATAAAAATGTAGTGCTGGCCTGTTCGGCTCTAAAAGACAGCTATCGGCAAATTTTGGTATTGGATAGCGATCGCATCAAGCTAGTTTACCTCAAAGGGTCTTATGAGTTGATTCAAATGCGGTTGCAAGAGCGTAGCAATCATTACATGAGCGAAAAACTCCTTAACAGCCAGTTTTATACTCTTGAAGAACCATTAGGTACCATATCTATGGATGTTTCACAACCACCCCAGGTAATTGTTCAAAATATAAGAACGGCTTTGGGAATTTAGCTGATTGCTTACAACCGGAAGATTAAGATTAATCACATCTTTACGAAAATGCGAACTTTTGGCAACCAATTTACATCAGAGGTAAATCTAAAGAAATTTTAAAAGGAACCACATAACTGTAGTGGTAGGAGAAAACTAGTGTTTCTAAGATTAGCTCAACAACATCAGGAATTCATCCAAGACTTGGTAATGAACCTACAAGCCTTGACAATTGCACTTGAGCGGCGTGGCTATACTGCGTCTTGCTATACATGCGGTGAGCAAATGCAGAGTGCTTCATTTATGGTGAGCCTGGGAGAAAAGCACCTAATTCGGTTTTTAGTGTCTGATTACGGGATTACTTGGATGGAATTGTGGGATGATCGCGAATTAATGAAGTTGGAGGGTGCAGAAGCGATCAGCCAATTACAAGAGTTGGCTAATATTGTCAAGTATTCTCTTACCATACAATTAACGAATTGACGCTTCTCTGGATGAAGTGGACAGAAAAATTAACTTAATTTATGCACACCTGTGTAAACTAAAAGATAAGCTTATATTTGTAAATATATGCACACGTGTGTATAACTTATTTAACAGATATTTAGCTACCAATCAAGCCATAGAGAATTCGGCTTTCAAGTTAGTTTTATAGGGAAAATCCAAAAATCAATATTGACTTAATATTAAGAATACTGTCTGGAATAACCCTACAACAATACCCAAAACACCACCTAAAGTGACAATCGCTTGCAATTCATTTTTCACAATTCCTTCGATAGCAGCTTCTAAATCAGCCGGTGAAGTTGATTTCACTCGGTCAACTATCACTTGATCTATCGACAAAATTGGAATTACTTGCGCCACAATTACTTCTAAATCTTTTTCCAAATACTTATCTAAAATTAGAGCCAACTCTTGACTCATGACTTCTAAAGAAGTACTGACAACAGGTGAAGTGCTAAGACGATTCAGCAGCACCCCAGCAATATTTTCCCAATCAACAGAATCAGTTAATCCTTGTAAAAAATCGCTACCACTATTTTGCAGGTAATGGCGGACACTTTCGCGGGTGGTCTTGCGGAGTTGGCGCACCGTACCCATTGGCAAGTTTTGTAATGATAAATTTTGCAGTAATTTCCTAATGCGATCGCGCATTTGCAAATCTTGAGTCAATTCCTGCAAGCGAGTATTAGTAGCCTCTTTTTCATCTAAACAAAAAGTTCGTAGCCGCGTCAGAGTATTACGTAAGCCAAACAAATTTGCTACTACCCAATAAGTCCCACTGGTTTTTTCGCGGAAGCCTTCATCAATAATTTGAATTGTGCGATCGGTTAAAAAATCAACTATCGTCTGCCGCAGCACATCTGGCGGTAAAACTGCTTGCAACAACCAATCAGCAAGCCGCGTAGCTTGTTCTTCACTCAATTGAAATTCTAGCAATATCTGGTCAAAAATTTGATTTATCTGCGCTTCCAAAAAGTCTTCGCGTCGTGCTAAAACCTTGAGTAATCGTGGCAAGGATTCCCCTAGTAAGTCCCGCAAAATTCCCGCCACAATTTTGGCACTTTTCTCGTTTTTATCTGTTTTGATTTGTTCAATGGCCAACTGTAACAACCAGAGAATTGCTGCTTGTACGCGTTCTGTTTGCAACAAACGCCGCGCCAAATTTTGTAATTCATGTGGTGTCAATAGTGACCCCATGATTGTCTTGGAAATGTTCAGAGCCAGACGTTCCTGGTTGCGGGGAATCAATCCAGGGGTGAAGGGTACTCTTCGTCCAGCAATGTAAATTGCTCGGTAAGGACGGAACAACATTTTGATGGCTATATCATTTGTGAAATAGCCAATAATTCCACCCAGTACCGGGGGAGACACATAAAGCCAAAGATGAGACCAGTCCAAGGGAAGAATTAAAAAAGTTAGGAGTTAGGAGAGACGCGATTAATCACGTCTGTACAAGAGTTAGGAGTTAGGAGAGACGCGATTAATCGCGTCTGTACAAGAGTTAGGAATGATAAATTAAATGAGAATTTATCACTACTGATAATCCATGACTTTTAACTTATAATTCCTAACTCTTCACTCATTTTTCTTGACTACCAGCACTCCCATCATACCGTTCACAATGGGGTAGTGTGTGGCAACAGCAAAACCAACTTGACGCGCTAACTCTATTTGCTCTACCCCGATGGGAAAGCGATCTAAGCTGGGACTGATATAGGCATATTCTTCTTTTAACCCTAAGTAATTGGCAACTGGTACTACGAAACCGTCCAGATACAACTGCTGAAAGGCGCGTAGCTGAGGATTACTCGGTCGATGAAAATCTAAAATTGCGGCTTTAGCACCTGGCTTCAAAACCCGGTATAACTCTTGGAGACTGCGGGGAATATCTTTAACATTTCTTAAACCATAGCCCATTGTTGCGGCATCAAATTGGTTATCGTCAAAGGGTAAATTTAGCACGTCGGCTTCTACCCAGGTAATAGCAGGTTGGGGGTACTGCCAATGTGAGCGTTCTTTAGCTGTTTCTAGCAGGTTGGCGGAAAAATCTACTCCGTAGACCTGTCCTGTTGCTCCCACACGCCGTGCCAAACGTAAGGCTAAATCACCACTGCCGCAACACAAATCTAATGCAGTATCACCCAATTTAGCTGCACTCCATTTCACTGTCATTTCTTTCCATATTCGATGCTGTCCCAGACTCAACCAATCGTTCAACTGGTCATAAACTGGAGCAATACGGTTGAAAATGGACTGAATTTCGCTAGTCATTGAGTATTGAGTATTGGGCATGGGGCATTGGGCATTGGGCATTAGGCATTGGTTTTTGACAAATGACTAATGACAAATGACTAATGACAACTGGTAAGAGCGATCGCCACTAGTTGGGCTAATAAATTAATTAGCATTAATTCATCTTCCCGCAAAGTGCAAGGTTGTTTCCACTGTAGCGACAATACGCCCAAAAGTTGATTACGATAGCTAATCGGTATAACTAAATGTGCTTGCACACCCGTATTTTGGTAGTGAATAGCATCAACTAATTTAGTATCTTTAAGTACATTTAAGGAAACTTGCATTTGCCCGGTGGCGATCGCTTCCTTTGTTAGTGGGTCTTGAGATAGCCAATTCTCTATTGTACCTGTATCGCTGTAAGTTCCTTGAGTCGCAATCAGAGTATTTCCATCTGTAAGTTGTAGGATGCAGCCTTCTGTACCAAAAGTCTCACTCACAGCCTTAGCAATGGGAGCGAGAGTTTCTTCTAAGCTAGAAGCTGCTTGAGTTACCTGTACCAAAACACTTAGTAGCGCCATTTGAGCATGAGCACGGCGTAATTCTTCTGTACGTTGCTTAAGCAAGTCGTAGGTTTCTGCTGCTCTTTGCACCACTGCCTTTAGTTCCCCTGGGTCCCAAGGCTTTGTGATATATTTGTATACTTGCCCAGCATTAATCGCCTCTACCAAGTCTTCAATATCAGTAAATCCGGTGAGAATTATCCTAACCGTATCGGGAAACTGAGGTACAGTCTTGCTGAGGAACTCAGTTCCTTTCATTTCTGGCATCCGTTGATCGGAGATAATTACTGCTACTTCCCCTTCTGCTGCCAAAACTTGTAGAGCGTTCACTCCACTATCAGCTTTCAGAACGTTAAAGTCGCGTCGAAAGGTGCGATAAAGCAGATCGAGATTATCTGGCTCATCGTCAACTACTAGGATTTTGAGCTTTTTTGGGCGTTCGAGAGTCATAACTTGATATTGGAGTTTATCAATTTCGAGACTGGACTTATCCATAAGATATTTCCTTTAAATATTCACTATCTTGTTATATTCCATACCAAGCTTAGTTGAGAATAGCCAAAAATCGCCGAGGGTTTATACGGAGTTATTTTGCATATCTTAAAACGCTAATAGTGAGTGCTACAGAGTAAATTTGCCACGTAATTCTTTCCTCGTGTCCTGTCTACGACACGCTCCGCGATCTACCTCCTGCCTTTTCTCATAAGTTTCCAAAGATGAACTAAAGGCAGTAGGTCTGGGTAGTTCATAGATTAGAATAAGACTTGCTCATGAGGTATTAATCAACCTCTCAAGTTGAAGCTCGCACTCCGATTATGACTGATCTACCACCCAACGCTCAGAATCCCGAAGAGAATACTACTAACGATGTAGCACAAGAGTTACTGCGAAGGCTGAGGCAAAAACAAGGCAACTGGGTGGAATGGGGAGCCGCGATCGCCTCGTTGCTAAAAACCGGTTATAACCCTCAAGAAATTTTTGAGGCGACTGGATTTGAGCCGATTCAACAAAATCAGGTGGTTGTTGGTTCCCAAGTTTACAATTCTTTGGAAAAGTTTGGAGTATCGGAAGAAACGCGATCGCACTATGCCACACGCGGCAGCGATGTTTTATACGAACTGCGTTTGCTCACCCAAGAAGAACGTGCTGCCGCCGCCGAACTAATCTTCGTCCACAAGGTTGATGCTGATGAGGCACGGGATATAGCAAAAGCACTTAAAGAGTTCTCCTATTTCCGCACTTTGCCAGAAGGGTTTTCTGCCCATCCTGGAGATGCCGTTGCTCACCAAGTTTGGAAACTGGCACGCCAAAATGCAGATTTACAACAGCGATCGCGCCTAATTGCCAAAGGTTTACGCTTTGCTCATACGCCAGCAGCAAGGCAAAAAATCGAACAACTACTGACTGATTTTACTACCGTTCCCCAACGTCCAGCGCCAATTTTACCCTTTTACCGTCTGGAATTTGAAGAACAATTACCCCGAATCTTGCCCGTGGTAGGCGAGTTGCCATTGTCACGACAAGACTTGCAATCTGTGCCCATACTGACAGAAATTGAACCATTTCGGATGGTCAAGTTTTCTGGAGAGCAAGCTTGGATACCATTACCAGGTTGGCAAGTGCTATTGGGGGCAGAAGATCCAGTAGTAATTTTAGCAAATAGCGATCGCTTCCCCATCCAAACCCAAAGCCAAATCGGGCCCGTCGTAGTTGTGGTAGATCGTGCCCAACGGGAATGGGATGCCTCCAGCTACTTTGTTGTTGAAAATGGTGGTGAATTAGATTTTCAATGGTTTGAAACTGAGCCAGAAATTCCTCTATTAGGACAAATTATCATCATCGTTCGTCCAAAGAAAATTCTGGATGAAGAATTAACTAAGGATTCATGGCAGATTGACGAATAAATTCAATTTTAGAGAGGACTAACCGTGTGATGCGATCTATATAATACTGACCAAATAGCGCATAGCAGACGGGGTATAAGTTCATTTTTCTATTTGACCGATGCCGCCAGTTGCTTTAAGTCTCTTAAGGAGAGCAAAGCACTGGCTCCCCAATGCTTTTTCTAAACTCTTTATTTTTCTCTATAAAACTATTAGAAAATTTAAATAAGTTTTCAAATCATTTTTAATAATAAGTCACTGGAACAAGAATCTCAACAACCAATGTATCATTCGGGCAAAAGCTTAAGAAATTAAGTATTTTTTTGATTGTTTTATATTTTCTGGTATCTTCCTTTATTACCACAATTATTAAGTAAAAAACAAATTCCTATTTTTTGGATTGAGTTTCTTGAAGAAGTCAGAATTCATTAGTGAGGGATTTATATCTGTCACTAATTGGAAGTTTAATGGGAAGAAAACAAACCCAATGGATTTCTGTTGATATAAATGACTCAAGGTTTATCCAACATCGCTATCACTCGTTTGTAGCTGAACAAGGAGTTTTCCAAAAATGTCTCTAACTAAACGTTGCTTGGCCGAATTTATTGGTACATTCTGGCTTGTGTTAGGTGGTTGTGGTAGTGCTGTTATAGCCGCAGCCTACACCGCAGATGCAGCAAAAATCAGCGAAAGTACTTCTTTTCCACTGGGTATTGGATTAGTCGGTGTATCTTTGGCGTTCGGGCTTACCGTCCTCACAGGGGCTTATGCTTTTGGTCATATTTCTGGTGGTCATTTCAATCCAGCTGTTTCCTTTGGACTGTGGGCAGGTAAGCGTTTTCCTGGGTCTGAATTACTACCTTACATCGCCTCTCAAGTAATCGGTGCAGTTGTTGGTGCGGGCATAATCTACCTGATTGCGAGCGGCAAAACTGGATTTACTTTAACTGGCTCTAACCCATTGGCTACTAATGGCTACGGGACTCACTCTCCAGGTGGTTACACGCTGTTTGCTTGCTTCCTTAGTGAAGTTGTGATGACTTTCATGTTTCTATTGATTATTTTGGGTGTAACTGATAAGCGTGCTCCTAAAGGATTTGCACCACTGGCAATTGGTTTTGGACTCACCTTGATTCACCTGATTAGCATTCCTGTAACCAATACCTCGGTCAATCCTGCCCGTAGTACTGGAGTTGCTCTATTTGCAGGTGTAGAACTCTTTTCCCAAGTCTGGCTGTTCTGGATAGCTCCGATTTTGGGGGCTATTTTAGCAGGATGGTTGTATGTAGCCGTTTTTAGTGAATCAACTGTGGGCGAACGGCAAAACATCGAAGAGCTAGTCTAAAAGTCATTATGAACTGTACGAGTGTATTTATAGCAGTTCATCAAAAGGGGCAATAGTTGGCGCTGCTTTGTGCTTATAATCAATCTTTCAGATAAAGTTGCGTAGATGCAGCCCAACCTAAGCATCGCTTGAGATTTCATTTTGAGATTTCTTAATAATCCTCCGACTAAATGAACAAATGAGCCAAGCAAAATTTCTTTTGTCGGGGGATTATTAATTCTATTTCTACCAGAAACACTTAGATAGAAGGAACGCTAAATTTCTTGTCTTATACCATTTCACGAAATATCTGATACAAATGATTTGTCTCTAACCTTTTTCCCCTGCTCCCCTGCTCCCCTGCCGCCTATTTGTATCAACCTTAAAATGAAATAGTATTAATGCTTGACAGAATAATTAAGTGTATATACACTTAATTCTATGCAAGACCAAACTACTCAATTAGCTCTACTCAAAAAAGTTGCAGCTACCTGTACCTGTTTTAATCTCCGCAAAGCATCTCGCACAGTTACGCAACTTTTTGATGAGATTTTGCAACCAAGTGGGGTTTTAGCTAACCAATTCACCTTGCTAACTGCAATAAACTTAGCTGGCTCAGTAACAATCACGCGCCTAGCTCAAGAATTAGTTATGGATCGAACCACTCTGACACGTAATCTCAAACCACTAGAAAAGCAGGGATTGCTCCAGATTCAGCCAGGACAGGATCAACGGATGCGGGTGATCAGTTTAACAGATAAAGGACAAGCCGCTTTGGCAAAGGCTTTACCTCTATGGGAGGTAGCCCAAACTCGTGTATTAGAACAATTAGGGCAAGAACGATGGAGTACTTTGTTATCAGGTTTGTCCGACACTGTATCCTTGCTGCATAAAGGCTAATTTTTTTCTCAAAAGGGTGTATATACACATATTTTTTAATTAGGAAACCTGTATGTCTAAATTTGATAACCATCCAACTGTCAGACAGTATCGTGAACAAAGCACTATCAATGATTCCACGATCGCTTTTCCAATAGATGTTGATTGGCTACGTAGCCTGTGCTTGGAGCTAGGAGCGGATGATGTTGGCTTTGTAGAGATTGATCGCCCAGAGATTGCTGCTCAACGCCAGGATATTCTTGTAGCTTTTCCACCGACGAAGACACTAGTTAGCTTTGTGTGTCGCATGAACCGGGAGAATGTCCGTAGTTTAGAGCGATCGGTTGCCAACGTGGAATTTCACACTACAGGCGATGAAGTTAATCAAATTGGCCGTGAGATTGTTGCTACTCTTGAGCAACAAGGAATTCGAGCTTTAAACCCAGCAATGGGTTTTCCAATGGAAATGGATCGCTTTCCAGGGAAAATTTGGGTTGTTTCGCACAAACCCGTAGCTGTAGCCGCAGGTTTGGGTCATATGGGGATTCACCGCAACGTTATTCATCCCAAATTTGGCAACTTTATTTTACTAGGGACGATTTTGATCGAAGCTGAAGTAACTAAATATAACAGACCAATTGACTATAACCCCTGCCTGGAGTGCAAATTATGTGTAGTAGCTTGTCCAGTGGGAGCTATTGGTAGTGATGGACATTTCAACTTCTCAGCTTGTTACACTCACAATTATCGAGAGTTTATGGGAGGATTCACAGATTGGGTAGAAGATATTGCCGAAAGTAAAAATGCCCATGACTACCGTCAAAAAGTGAATGATTCGGAATCAGCATCAATGTGGCAGAGTCTTGCTTTCAAATCAAACTATAAAGCAGCTTATTGTGTAGCTGCTTGTCCAGCAGGGGAAGATGTAATTGGTCAATTTTTGAGGAATAAGAAAGTCTTTGTTAAAGAAGTAGTTCGACCCTTACAGGATAAAAAGGAAACTATTTATATTGTTCCAGGTTCCGACGCCCAAGATTACGTTGCACGAAGATTTCCACATAAGAAAGTCAAGCAAGTTAGCAATGGCATTCGCCCTAATTCTATTCAAGGGTTTCTTTTCGGTTTGCCTCTGTTATTTCAAAGGAATCAATCAGTAGGACTGGATACTATTTATCACTTCACATTCACTGGAAAGGAAGAATGTCAGGCAACAGTCATAATTAAAGATAAGACAATTCAGGTAGAAAATAGTCATATTGGAATAGCCAATATTCAGATTACTGCCGACAGTCACACTTGGCTTCAGTTTTTAGCTAAAGAACAGAATATTGTTTGGGCGCTAATCAGGAGGAAGATTCGCATTCGAGGATCATTACGTTTACTTCAGGCTTTTGGAAAATGTTTTCCCTCATAAATTAGTGTAATCGAATATTGCGATGATTGAGTTATTAATCTGTAAAGGTTTTTAGAATTTGTAGTAAGCACTGTAGTAATAAAATAATGACTGAAGTTCTAGCTACGAAATTACTTACTAATCTAATAAAACTAGACAGACTAGTTACTATCAGCAATTTAGTAATTTGAGATTAATAATCACCTAAAATTATTTATATATGTGATTTTTGAATTAAATCCAAAATCTAAAATTTTATATGTCTGACTCTAAATTTACTGCTCCTCTGGCTCAAGAATTACTCCACTCAGAATTGTTAGAGCGATCGCCTACTCTTTCTCTGCGCGAGAAGATTCTCGCAATCCGCAACAGTCTACGCCCTGGACAACAGCAAATGGCTGACTGGCAATCTGGCCCGTTGGCTATTTCTGCCGTTCCTGGTGCAGGCAAATCTACGGGGATGGCGGCGGCAGCAGCGATCGCGATCGCCCGTCAGTATGAGCGTTCATCCTTTCGCCGTCAGTTGGTAGTCGTTACTTTTACTCGTTCAGCTGCTGCCAATATTAAAGCGAAGATCCGCAAAGATTTAAAGAAATTGTCTTTACCTCAGATCGGCTTTTTTGTCTATACTCTACATGGTTTAGCATTGAATATTGCCGGTCGCCATCCTGATTTATCAGGTTTGCAATTAGAAAATGTCACCTTAATTACACCAACCCAAAGTCACCGCTTTATTAGAAATGCTGTAGAGCAATGGATTGCAAATAATCCAGGAATATATTTGCGGTTATTGGAAGGTCATCAATTTGACGGAGAAGAGACAGAGAGATTGCGTCGCCAATCGGTGCTGCGAACAGAAGTATTGCCGGAATTGGCTAATACGGTAATTCATGAAGCAAAAAGTTCTGGAATATCGCCAGAAAAATTGCGGGAGTGGAGTAAACAAACCACAGACGAATATGCAATTTTGAGCGTAGCGGCGGGATTGTATGAACAATATCAAAACTTAATGCGATCGCGTGATTTCATCGACTACGACGATATGATTTTAGCCGCACTGCGCGTTTTAGAAAACGACAGTGCCCGGCGCATTGAGCAAAACCAAGTATTCGCCGTCTTTGAAGACGAAGCTCAAGATTCTAGCCCTCTACAGACGCAACTGTTAGAAATTTTGGCGAGTGATGGGGAATATGAGGGAATGAATACAGACGCGATGAATCGCGTCTCTACGCACTTCCCACTCAATCTAGTACGCGTTGGCGACCCCAACCAGGCGATTAACTCTACCTTTACCCCAGCCGATCCAATTTATTTTCGGCAATTTTGTGAAGAGTGCGATCGCATCGAACGATTGGCAACGATGGATCAAGCTGGTCGCAGTACTAGAATTATTATTGAAGCTGCTAACTTTGCTCTCAAATGGATCAATAATCAGTCCTTAGCAAAAACGAATAACGGACAACAGACTCCTGACAATCGACAAGTACCATTTCGCTTGCAGACAATTCGCCCTGTTGAAACAGGAGATCCGCAAAATAACGCCAACCCAGCACCAGTAGGACGAGGGCTGGAACTTTATACCCCGCGTGACATTCATCACACCGTTGAATTGTTATCTCAAAGAGTAATCGAGTTATTTGGTGAAGATCCAACACAAAATAGTGCAGCGATTTTAGTGCGAGAAAATCGCCAAGGAAGATGGTTAGCAGAGGCTCTGACACCTGTGTGTAAAGAGCATAATATTACACTTTACGATGTGGGAGAACGCGATCGCCGTTCCCATGTTCCCCAAGAGATTTTAGCATTACTGCAATTTTGCGATCGCCCCCACTCCCCCGATTACCTTAAAGCCGCATTAGAAGCATTAGTACAGCGCCAATTAATTCCTACTCAAGACCTCAACGCCCTTGCTAGTCTCCCAGAAGAATTTTTGTATCCTGGTCCTCTAGCAGCACCCCAGCCAGAAACAGTCCAAAAAGCCGCTCGTTTGTGTCGCAATTTACTCCGCGCCCGCTTGGAATTGCCCCTGTACCAGCTAATTTCCTTTCTCGCCTTAACCTTAAATTACGATCAGGCAGAATTGGCAACTGCTGACAAACTTGCAGAACGGGTCAACCAGCAGATAGCAGGCAATAGTTCGATGGGGGGAATGCTGTCAGCTTTAAGTGAAATCGTTAGTTCCGAACGGTTTGAACCAGTGGAAACCGAAGATTCGGAAGAACGTTACACTCGTCGCGGTCAACTGACTATTATTACCATGCACAAAGCCAAAGGGCTAGATTGGGACTATGTATTTCTTCCCTTTCTCCATGAAAACTTGATTCCTGGCAGATTTTGGGTTCCTCCCCAAAGCCAGTTCTTAGGGGATTTTACCTTATCAGAAGTAGCCCGCGCCCAAATTCGTGCTGCTCTCCACGGAGAATCTACCATACCAGATGTTACACAAGCATGGGAACAAGCAAAGCATTTGAAAATATCTGAGGAGTACCGTTTACTCTACGTTGCGATGACACGAGCAAAGCGTTTGGTGTGGATGTCAGCAGCCCAGAAAGCGCCTTTTACCTGGAGTAAACCGGATAATTTACAAGAACAAGCACCTTGTCCGGTTTTCCCCGCATTAAAGCGCCAGTTTCCAGAATGTGTGGTGAATTTAACAGCAATGGTCAAACAAGCTTGATCAAAACTTTTAAGAAATTAAAATAGCGTAAAAGCTTGTAAAACAATTCTTTTGACCAATTATTCCTTGATGGTACAGAGCAACTAAATTTATTTATGGATAGATAAATTTTAAACTTTGCTTGGTTCAAGCCCCCGGATAAATCC
>NZ_JAYGHD010000390.1:0-13640 GCF_034932245.1 Nostoc sp. UHCC 0251 | reverse complement strand
ACGGCATAACACACCCGAATGAAATATTTTCAGAAATCAAATATGATTCCTATAGACTGCCATAGCTCAAAAAGCCTGTGAATAAAGGTAAACAGAAAAATCAGAGATTTTTATTTTTCTTTTCTTTAGGAATATCTTGACTTTTCAAAACTTTTTTGTGCGTTAACCAGGAAACGAAAGCAGCTAAACTTTGGTGAAAAATAGGTATTGGGGACTAGGGACTAGAGACTGAATTCTTTCCAATCCCCAATTCCCAGTACCCAGTACCCAATGCCCAATACTAATTCCAGGATTTAGTAATAGATTTTTCCGCCTCCCCACTTAGTGCCAACGATTTTGGGTTGTAAGAGAATATGACCGGCGATCGCCTCCAAGTCATCATCCGTCAGATTTCGCATTTCTGTGAAAATATCTGCGCTTTTGATACTGGGGTGTATTTCGGAAATTTCTTCTTCCCCGTCGTAAGTAGTAGGATTTTTCAGGTAATCCACCAAGCCTTCAATGTTATTGCGGTTGGGTGTTGCCAATGCCAGATCGTCTGGAGTGAGTCCAACATTCTGGTTTACCTTGGTAACTCCGCCAGCATGACATTGGGCGCAAGCGTAATTAAATAAGCGTTTGCCTTCTTTGACTTGTTTAAGGCTAAGTACAACGGTATCACCTTGAGCATTTAATGGCACTGTCCGGGTAGCTTCGTCCAGTTCCACTGCTGTCGCGCTACCGACAAGCAACTGAAACGAGAGTAAAACAGTAACCACAACAACGCCAATTAGTCTTCTAAACATGTTTCCCCTTAAAGATTTTGACGCTCAACACAGCTAAGAAAGCGATTCTCAATCTCCAAGCTGCTAATTGCTAATGACTGAGTTTTTTATCATCAGCTATCAGTGATTAGCCAAAGCCCGACATAACCCTTTAGGTGACTTCGTGATCACCCAGCGAGTTGCTAGTACCTCTTGGGCGTATTTCAGACGATATTTGGGAAATAATTGCCTTTGCATCTTCTAACGCCAAACGAGTCTTTTGGTGTTTGTAGGCGATTCCCAGTTGGTTACACAGAGAAAACACTTCTTCTACAGGAATGCTGTAGTCGGCTGCTATCTCTGCGATCGATAGGTCTGCAAAACCCATAATGCTTGTTTACTGATAGATAGAGATTGAGTCGCTGTAATACCAATATCACGTTAGGAGTGCAATTTGTTGCCCAAAATACTGTTTGGGAAATGGGGCATGGGGCATAGGGCATGGGGCATGGGTTCTGGGGAATCGAGTGAGTGGAACAGGGGGAGCAGGGGGAACAAGGGGACAAGGGGGAAGGGGAAGAACTTGAAACAAGTCTTTCCCCTTGCTCCCAATCCCCAATGCTTATTAACCTTTTCCTCCGGTAAAAGTGACGCTTTGAATAAAGTAACGGTTAAAAAAGGCGTAAATACCTAAAGCTGGTAGGGTGAAGACCATAGAAGCTGCCATAATGTAGTTCCAATAGCTGATGTATTGACCTTTGAAGGTGTTCAGCCCTAAGGGGAGAGTAAACATTTCTGGGTCAAATAGGATAACTATAGGCAGTAAAAAATTATTCCAACTGCCCATGAATACAAAAACTGCCTGTGCTGCCAGTGCTGGTTTTGCCAAAGGTAAGACAATATATCGGAAAATCCCAAAGGTATTTAAACCATCCAGTTGAGCCGCTTCTTCTAGTTCTTTAGGAAAATTAACAAAAAACTGCCGCATCATAAAGATGAAAGTAGCATTAACCATACTAGGGACAATCATGCCTTGGTAGGAATTCAGCCAACCGATCGCTTTCAAAATCAAAAATGTGGGAATTAGGGTGATTTGCGCCGGTACTGCTAACACAGCCAAAATTAGGAAGAACCAAAAGCGCTTACCCACAAAGCGCAGTCTTGCCAAGGCATAACCAGCCATTGAATTTAACAACAAGTTTAAAAGGGTGACGCTGACGGCAATTACCACACTGTTGAACAACCAACGCCAAAACAAAGGTTCTTGGAGAAAGATTTGCCTATAGTTATCGAGAGTAAAATTCTTGGGGAGAAAATTGGGTTCACCGCCGACAATCTCTGTTAGCGGCTTAAATGATGCTGAAAGTGCCCAGAGAAAGGGAATTAGGGTGACGATCGCATAGAGTGTCAGCAAGACGTATAACAAGACTTTGAGCCAGGATAAGCCAGAGATATTAGTCAAATCCGTTCACCTCCAAAAAGTCGTCGCTGAATTACAGTCATGGCAATGATCACTGCTGCTAACAAAAATGCGATCGCAGCGGCATATCCCATTTGTAAATTCCGAAACACAGCTTGGTAAATTAGCAGCACCACAGTTAAGGTAGCGTTGTTTGGCCCGCCAGTACCGCCAGAGAAGATGTAAGACTGGTCAAAAAGTTGGAAAGTCCCAATCACACCCACTGCTACCACAAAGAAGGTTACAGGCTTAAGCAAGGGAAGAGTAATGTAGATAAATTGCTGCCACCCATTTGCGCCATCGAGTTCTGCCGCCTCATAAAGCCTTTGAGGTATATCTTGCAGAGCCGCCAGATAAATCACCATGAAAAATGGCGCGGTTGACCAAATGTTCATGATCATAATGCCTTTGAGTGCAACTGCTGGATCGCCCAACCAGTTGTAAGTAGGTAGCCCCACAAAAGCGAGAAAATCGTTTAATAGCCCATCAGTGTTATAAATCCACATGAAGATGAGCGTCAGCACCGCTGAAGAAGTGACTGTCGGTAAAAAGTAGAGGATGCGCCACCAGTTTTTACCACGAATCCCAGAATTCAGAGTTACCGCCATAATTAAAGCCAGGATAGTTTGGGTTGGCACAACAAGAGCTACATATTCTGCCGTGTTTCTCAAAGCAATCCAAACTCGTTCATCTTCAGCTAATCGTGTGAAGTTGCGAAAACCGATGAACTCGTACTCAATACCGCCGAGAAGTTGAACTTTTTGCAGAGAAAGAAAGACGGCATAAAGAATGGGTAAGACTACGAAAGTTCCTAAGACAAGAATGGTAGGCATCATGAACATATACCCAGCCAAGCCTTCTGTGATATTCCACCTAGCGTTTCTGTGCCGTCTGCTGATTTGAAACACAATTGCACCTCCACCTAATCTGGCACTAACCCGAATGTAGCGATGGATTATGCATGATTATTTATCTTACTCCGTAGAATAGCGCTGATTGCCATTTGTAAGAGTAGGTATTGCCGTTCTAGTTTAGTCAAATACTTATCTTAAATAACCATAGCTTATCTCAGTTAGCTACATAATATATAACTCAGAGAACTATCCCAATCTTAAATCATTCGTGAAAAAAATCTGTTGCCTATTGCCTGCCTCTACGACTAATTTCATAATTAAAATAGGATTGCTATATATTTGGTTCTCGTAAGGATGCTAAATGTTTCAGATATAAAAATTTTCTGCCACCCTCAATAACACTGTGATAATTATTAAATTCTCTCAAAAGGTAGTCCAGAAATAATAAAAAATTGACAAGTTTATCAAAGGATTATTCATTGCCACTGGACTTGCAATATTGTAAATTCAAAGGACATAGGGTCTATTTCGATTAATTTTTTAGTTTCAAAATATTCAGCTTGTCTTCTCTAGATAACAACTCACACAATTGACCCAAATTGAGAGACTTTTGCAAAATTAGTATATTTCCGAAAATTAAATATCCGACTTGCTGTCAAAATCAATAGTTTTTGAGGTTAGAAGTTTGAAATGATACTTCGCTCATTCCAGGTGTGGCTAGTTCCATTGGTTCTCACTTTCACTAGCATTTGTTCAGATGCAATGAGAGCTACAGCACAAACCATATATCCATTTACTGGTAACTATCGCACAACAGTTAACATTGAGCCGATTTCAGGCAACGTTTCAAAGGTATTTGAGGTAGGTTTGAGTGATGATGCCCCGTATGATTTAGGGCTATACGAGGGTCTAACATACTCCGTACTCGATGCCAATGGAAATCTGACTTTTAATAATAATCCAGAGGTATTCGGCGTCCAAGGTTTTCCGCAGGGCTACATTTTATTTGGTAGTGGTACTAACAAGTTATTTGGAACAAGTGATGCTAGTGCTTCAGTGAATTTTGAAAATCTGACAGCGAAAGGTTCTGGCGTTGTAAATATCACCGATGGTGAAGGCATATTCAAAAATGCTACAAGCACACTATTATTTTCTGAAGAAGACATAGTTAATCTAGGATCAACTATTACCTTGAAGGGTCAGGCTTTAGTAACCGGTTCTATTAAAGTTCCCCAAGAAATTCCAGAACCAAAAATTATGACGCCACTGATTAGCATAGGTTTGATTGGAGCCAGTTTTCTCCTGCGCCGACGCTACCATCGATTCGCTGGATGAACTGTAGCCTTAATAAATGTAATATAGCGGTTCTCACTTAAATAAGGTACGAATAACGGTAATTAACATACAGCAAAATTCAGAATTCAGAATTTAGGAGTAAAACACGCTTTATACCTGGGTAACAGACTTAGCTTTTGTACTTCACCAACTTGAAATCTGCTGTAAATGAATTTGTACCTTAGGCGACTGAGAAACGCTATATCTAAGAGGCCATTGATATAACGCACCATGTTATTGCAACCATTTATTAATACAAATACTTAATAAACCTCTACCCTATTTGAATTGTCCAATGCCTTTATATTTAATTTCTAAATCTGCTCTTAGTTTGACATTTCTCACTGTTTGCCTTGCAGTTTTTTCTGAAATGAAGTCAGCAAAAGCTGCGTCATTTAGTGTGGTTGCTGACAATCTTGATAATGTCCGTGGTCTAAATTTTGCTCCTGACGGTAGTCTCTATATTACAGAGTCAGGTGTGGGGGGTGATGGGCGATGCATTCCCGGCCCTAGTTTGGAAGGTCTGCTTTCATGTGCTGGTACAAGTGGTGCTGTAACTAGAGTTAAAGATGGAAAACAAGAACGTGTGATTACTGGATTACCTTCAATAGCGTTAAGACCTACTGGTACTACAGGTGAAGGCCCTCAAGATATCCAATTTGATCGCTTGGGAAATCCTTATCTTCTCATTGGGTATGGTGGTAATCCAACTATTTCCGATTTTCCAAAAAATTCTCCTAGCTGGGGACAGCTTTATAAAATAGACCTGAAAACAGGTTCGTTGAAAAGTATTGCTGATTTGGCAAAATATGAATTCGCCAATAATGCAGATGGGGTTGATGTGCTTGATGTTAGCGGTGAAATAGCTAGCAACCCCTATGCTTTTACAATTAAGGATGATACTGCTTATATTGTTGATGCGGCTGCAAATAACGTTTTGACTGTGGAACTTGATGGAAGTGATTTAAAATCACTAACTGTGCTTCCTACACAAAAGATAACTAATCCCATTTTCCCCGTTCCTGAGCCAGGGCAAGCACCACCTCCTGATGCGCCGCTACCTGGACAAACACCGCAAGAGATTGAAATTCAATCAGTACCTACAGGTGTTACATTTGGTCCAGATGGTGCTTTATATGTGAGCGAATTCACTGGTTTTCCTTTTCCAGAAGGTAAAGCGAGGATTTTTCGGGTTGGAGTTGATGGTGAAACTACAGTTTACGCTGATGGTTTTACTCAACTGAGTGACTTGGCTTTTGATGCTGAAAATAATTTGTATGCTTTACAATATGGCAATGAACCACAGTGGAAAGGTATTTCAGATGGTTCTTTAGTGCAAATAGCCCCTGATGGAACTCGGACAACGCTGCTGAGTGGTAATGGGTTAGAGTCTGCTACTGCCTTGACTGTTGGCCCTGATGGTGATGTTTACGTTTCAAATAAAGGCGATCGCCCAGGACAAGGACAAGTCTTAAGGATTAACACTACAAAAAAAGTTCCTGAACCGACTTCTATATTGGGCATATTAGTAGCGTTCGGTGCATTAGGTGTTCGTTTATTCACCAAGCGCAGCCCTTCAGGTAACTCAAAATTGCAATTCTATAAATAATTGGGTCAACATTACGGCATTTATAAAGAACATTCAAACATTTGCCACAAACACCTATGAGTGTTTAATATTTGCAATGAAAGCTTTAGCAAAACTGAGAAACTTGTTAAGCTTAGACGCAAAGGGGCTTGTTGTCAGACATTGCCTGAGATAATTTCAAGTATGTATCCTTTAATTACTCCATTGCTTTAATTTGCTTATTTGCTTCATTCTGTGCCCGCACCATCGCTTGCTTTAATGGTTGTTGCTCCAACAAGGCACTGACAAACTGGTTATCAAAGTTATTGACGATCGCACTTGGATATTTACCTACTTGCCACGATGTAGAATAATCGACACCCGCTACTAATGGCGATCGCAGTGGATCTTGGTCATAACCCAAATTCTTTGCTACTGATTTCCGTGTTGGCAAAGCAAACCCTGTTCCTGTCCACTTTTGCATCCCTTCTTTACCCGTGAGATAGGAAATTAATTCCCAAGCTTCGGCTTTATGCTGTGCTTGCTTGTTCATCACGTAGGCAACGGTAAATACCATCGTGCCTTTTTTGTCATTAATAGTAGGCACTGGTGCGGTAGCAAACTCTACTTGAGGAAAGGTTTCAGTTAAGTAAGGAATTGCCCAGTTACCTTCAATTACCATTGCTACTTTACTCTGACCAAACATTTCACTACCTGAGTTTGTCCCCACATCAGATTTTTGGGCAGAGGAGCGGTCTTTTTGATATTGATCTATCACCAACTCTAAACCCTGTAAACCTGCTTCACTGGCAAAGGTAGCATAACCATTTTGATCAACAAGTTGCCCACCAAAGGCTTTAATTTTATAAGCCTGACGCGCCAATTCGGGAATTTCTCCAAAGCCGTATTTATTAAGCTTGCCTGTCAATTGTTTCGAGTAGTTACGTAGTTCATCCCAAGTAGCTGGCGGACTACTCAAGCCTGCGGCGGCGAAGGCTTTTTTGTTATAAAACAACGCAAGGGTGGAATAGTCTTTGGGAAGACCATAAATCTGGTTCTGATATTTAAAACTGTCGAGTATGGTATCCTCGAAGTCTGGTAGGTCAAATTCGGGGGTAATGTAAACATCTAACGGTTCCAGGACATTTTGACTCATTAAGAAAGGAGCTTCCAGCGCATCCAAATAAAAAACATCAGGTGCAGCTTCCCCAATCAAACGAGTTTTAATTACATCCATGTATTGGTCGGAAATCACCTCATATTTGACCTTAATAGTTGGATGTTGTGTCTCAAAGTCTTGCAAAACTTGTCTCAAGAGCTTTTGCTCAATAGGAGAACCTCCCCAACCACTAAGTTTGATGGTGACTGCGGTAGACGCCGAGGAATTGCTTGGTAATTGTAGGCTTTGAAAAGCAATGATAGCGATCGCGATCGCCATCACTAGTCCCAAAAAATTGAATAATCTTTTCTTACTCACAGACAGATAACAGTCTCTCTCTTCTTACTTATACCTTTTGTTTCTAAAAAGTGATATTTTACTTATTTTGAATTTTTGTTGAGATTTGCAAGCTAAAATAACGAAAAATTAGCAGAAATGCTAATTAAACTATACTGAGTTCCTTTGCAACCGAATTTATCCAGGTACTTCACCCATAAACATAAATTATGGTTTCTGTTCAGGTTGAAACAACTGCGCCACTGACTCTGGAAATTCCCCAGATTGCCTTACCACCCACAACGTTTTCTCCAAACTCTCGAATTCCCAAGGATGCGATTCGCACTAGTTTAAAAGCCTCCACTACAGATTCTGTATTAGCAGCGGTTTACTCTCTTGGAACTGGCGGGATTTTACTGAGCAATTTTTTAGTGGAATTGGGTGCTAGTCCAGTGGTATTTGGGATGCTTTGCTCTATCCCCATGTTGGTCAATCTTATTCAGCCGTTGGGTGCTTACTTGTCTGAACGCAGCACCAGCCGCTTTCAATATTCTCTTCGGACACATGGAATTGGTCGGCTGCTATGGCTGGTTCTAGTGATGGGTATTGTAGGCGTAAGCTGGGGAGTGCTTAATACTCACCATTTAGTTATATTGACACTCTTGATTGTCCTATTCAGCAATCTTTTGGGAGGATTAGGAGCAGCATCGTGGCTAAGTTGGGTAGCAATGATAGTTCCTCGGCGATTACGAGGCAGGTATTTTGGGACACGCAATAGTGCTGCTAACCTCACCAATTTAGTTTGCGTACCAATAGCTGGTCTAGCTGTATCACATTGGTATGGTGGAACTTTACAAGGCTATGGGGTGATTCTGCTGGTAAGCATTGTGTTTGGAATTGTGGGATTGGGATGTCAGTATTTCCAGGTGGATATGAATCCGCGATTGCAAAACACTTATTTTGGCAAGTTAACTCAAACAAATGAGATTCAACAAGAGGCAAGGGAGCAGGCTGGCCGTGAGCGTAGCCGAACGGGAACAGGAGACTCAGTGGCCGCCCCACCTGTTGCGTTAGTTTCCCACTCTTTACGAGAGCCGCTTAATAGAAGTGGGGAACTCAGACCAATGTTCCACTCTGCTCCACACCAGGAGGATGGGGTCATTTACCCCAGCGAAGAACCCTCTTCCCCCTGCCTCTTCGTTCAATTAGAGGTTGCAAAGGATGAATCTTCTAAAGTACCTCTATCCGTTCATCTGCCACAAGACCAATTAACTAACAGTATTTGGAAAAACTCTAACTTTTTAAGATTTCTGCTGTATTTCGGCTTCTGGACGCTTGCTGTTAACCTCAGCAGTCCTTTTTTTAACCTCTATATGCTCGACACCCTGGATTTGGATGTGAGCTATGTGACTATCTACAACAGCCTTCAGGCGGCGGCGACTTTGCTGATGCTCATCTTATGGGGAAAATTAGCAGACAAGATAGGCAATCGTCCCATCCTCATCTGTATTGGGGTTTTGGTTGCAGCTACACCATTTTTATGGCTAGGGATTGGTGCTAATCGCCTTGACATCTGGTTGTGGCTACCTCTGTTACACATCTTGGCTGGAGGTACTTGGGCGGCGATTGACTTATGTAATAACAATATACAATTGGCGATCGCACCAACTAAAAATCAGTCTATCTATTTTGCGATCGCAGCTGCCGTTGCTGGAGCGAGTGGTGCTTTGGGCGCAACTATAGGCAGCTTCATCATCCAATTTGCTCAGTTTGGAGGCTTACTAGAGTTATTCGCCCTCTCTAGTCTGTTCCGACTAGCAGCTCTTATCCCACTACTTTTTGTCAAAGAACCGGGGAGGCGAGGGGAATAGGGGGATGAAGTAATATTTTCTCCCCCTGCTCCCCCTGCTCCCCCTGCTCCCCCTGCTCCCCCTGCTCTATTCTGCTGCGGTAGAAGTCAAGGACATTGTTTCCCACAACACCATCTGAGGTGTTGTTAGTACAGGCTGGTGTAGGGCAATCAGCTGGGCTAGGGTGTTCTTTAATTGGGTACGGGGTACGATATCATCAACAAAACCGTGTAGGAGCAAATCTTCAGCAGTCTGAAAATCATCGGGTAGTTTTTCCCGTAGGGTTTGCTCAATCACTCGCCGACCGGCAAAACCAATGGTTGCCTTGGGTTCTGCCAAAATGATATCACCCAACATTGCAAAGCTAGCGGTAACGCCGCCTGTTGTCGGATTGGTCAAAACAGGAATATATAATAGTCGGGCGTCTTTATGGCGCTGTAAGGCTGCGGAGATTTTCGCCATCTGCATCAGGGAGAGCATTCCTTCTTGCATCCTCGCGCCCCCGGAGGTGCAGACGATAACTACAGGATACCGCCGTTGAGTGGCTTGCTCAATCATGCGGGTGAGCCTTTCACCCACGACGGAACCCATACTACCACCCATGAAGCGGAAGTCCATAACCCCAAGGGCAATGGGTAAACCATTAATTTGACCTAAACCAGTTCTAACTGCGTCTATTAAGCCAATTTTATCTTGGGTTTCCCGCAGGCGATCGCTGTAGAGTTTGCGATCGCGAAATTCTAGCGGATCGGTTGGACGCAAATGCTCGTCTAGCGGTTTCCAGGTATTGTGATCTATCAATTGACGGATGCGCTCATCGCTATCTACCCGATTATGATGACCACATTCGGCACAAACCATCTGATTGGCTTTCAAGTCTTTTGTATAAGCCAAGACACTACACTTAGAACATTTATGCCACAAACCATCAGCAATTTCACGTTCTTGGCGTTCGAGGCTGGTAGATCCTGATTTCCGTCGATTTGCAAACCAATCAAATAGAGACTTTAAACCGCGTGATTCTTCGTTGTTAGCCATTTTTTATTTTATTTTAAGTGGGCATGAGGTCGAAAACATATCAAGCCGTATTGGGTTGTCTTTAGCCTTTTGTCATTTGTCTTTACTCATGAAAAAAGGCTACATCGTCAAACTACGCTTTTAAGCAATTGAGACCTTAATTTTCATCTTTGGTTGCCAGCTTAACGAAAATACTTATGCCAATACAAGTCTCTTGCTCTTTTTTCAGCAGACTTAATTATATGGACGTACTGACAAAGCCATGAGAATACCAACCTCCAAATAAGATGCTCTCCCCCTCCCACCCAAATCAATTATTCGTATTGCTAAGTTATGAGCAATCAGCATCTGTTGCACTAGTTGTGCTTGCCAACGGTTAATCGTCGTTAAGAGGGTAATACAAGTCACAAGCTGAATATTATCAAAATATGAAGGGCAGATGGGGTAATGTTGGTTACAGTCACGAATTATAAATATTTCTTATGAATGGGCATTGGGCATTGGGCATGGGGCATTGGGCATTGGGCATTGGGCATTGGGCATTGGGCGTTGGTTATTAATTCTTGTCCCTCACTCCCTCACTCCCCCTGCTTCCCCTGCTTCCCCTGCTCCCCCTGCCTCCTCTGCTCCCCTGCTCCCCTGCTCCCTTGCTTCTTCCCCTGCCTCCCCTGCCTCCCCTGTTCCTCATTCCCCACTTCAATTCAAGACGCTGGAAAAAATAACCGCAGGTAGCTAGACAAAATTGCTTCGCCGCTAAATAGGGTAATCACAGATCCTAAAGCCAAAAAAGGGCCAAAAGGCATCTTTTGTCCTAACCTTGGCCGCGATGTCTCATGACTCATAGCTTTTCGTCTACGTATAATAACACCGCCGCCAACTAACGCTCCCAGCGCACAGGCAATAAAACTAGCCAAAAGTAAATATTTCCAGCCTAACCAAGCTCCCATCATGGCTGCTAACTTAGCGTCACCCGCACCCATTGCAGCTTTACCAAAGGCAATTGAACCCAATAGGGCGATCGCATCAAACAGCCATAAGCCCAAAACTGCCCCAACTATCGCCATCATCAGGTGATTTACCAGTGCTACAGAGCTAGCCTCTGGTAAAAAACCAACCACCATTTGAAACAAAATCCCCACCACCAAGCCCGACTGAGTAAGTGGATTGGGTAGGGTCATTGTATCTAGGTCGATGAGCGATAGTGCCAATAACCAACTACAAAAAGCCCAATAGCCTATTGTTAAAGTCGAAACTTGAAATACCAAAAAAACCAGTAAAAAAATTATGCCCGTTACCCCTTCTACCACAGGATAACGGACAGAAATTTTGCTTTTACAGTATCGACACCGCCCTTTTAAGGAAATCCAGCCGAATACTGGTATATTGTCGTAAGCTTTTAGCTGGTTTAAGCATTTAGGACAACGAGAAGGCGGCCAAAGAATTGACAACCCAGCAGGTAGCCGATAAACAATAACATTGAGAAAACTGCCAATAGAGGCACCCAAAGCAAAGACCATTACACTCGCCGGGATGGCGAACAAAATGTCCATACAGTCATTTGTCCTTTGTCATTTGTCTTGTGTCATTTGTCGTTTATCTTTTGTCCTTTGTCGAGAGTTAATCAATATTACTCTTGACCAATGACTAATGACTAGTGACCAATGACCAATGACTAATGACCAATGACTAATACATGTGCGATTCTATTTGACTCAAGGGCACAAAACATTCTTGAGGTAAAAGAACTGGTTGGTTAGTAAAAATAACCTTACCTCGATGAGTCACACGATTAATTGCTACACCGGAAGATTGCCCAGCTATTTCGGGATGTACTTCACAGTGAGTATAGTATATCTGCCCAGCGGCTCTAATTAGGGCGGGATCAATCAAAGGCGATTGGATCTTTGGGGCGGTAAAATTTGCTTGACCTTGTCGTAATGCGTACACTATCGACTGTTATTTGATTGCTAGATTTCCCTTTAGTCTACCCGAAACTTATAGCAAAGGTTGCCAAATTGCCCAAGTTGCATTATTTATTATTTTCCTTCCAGAGCTAAAATCAGTGCATCGCCCATAGCGCGGCAACCTAAGAGGTTTTTTCCTGGAGAAATTATATCGCCGGTGCGATCGCCTTGTTCTAAAACTTGCAATACGGCTTGTTCGATGTTATCTGCTGCTTTTGGCTGGTCTAAACCGTAGCGCAACATCATCGCCGCACTCAAAACCTGCGCTAGAGGGTTAGCTTTATCCTGTCCAGCAATATCTGGGGCGGAACCGTGGACTGGTTCAAACACACCAGTCCCAGAAGCGCCCAAACTAGCTGAGGGTAACATTCCAATACTACCTGTGAGCATGGCAGCAGCATCAGAGAGAATATCGCCAAACAAATTGCCTGTAACTATGGTGTCGAATTGCTTGGGAGCGCGTACCAACTGCATAGCTGCATTATCTACATATAAATGAGAGAGTTCAATATCTGGATATTCCGCAGAAAGTTGGGTGATGCGATCGCGCCATAATTGAGATACTTCTAATACGTTCGCTTTATCCACCGAACAAAGTTTCCCACCGCGTTTTTTTGCCGCCTCAAAAGCCACTCTTCCAATACGTTCAATTTCCGACTCCGTGTAAACCATTGTATTTACACCACGTTTCTCACCGTTTTCTGTAGCAAAAATTCCTTTGGGTTTACCGAAGTAAATTCCACCAGTGAGTTCGCGCACTACCATAATATCCACGCCTTCGACAATTTCGCGTTTCAAAGTTGAGGCGTCGATTAGCTGGGGCAAAATTTTCGCTGGGCGCAAATTCGCAAATAATCCTAAACCTGCACGTAGTCCTAACAAACCTGCTTCTGGGCGTAAATTGGATGGCAGGGAATCCCACTTATAACCACCAATGGCTGCGAGTAATACAGCATCACTGTTACGGCAAGTTTCTAGAGTGGCAGATGGTAAGGGTTCACCTGTGGCATCAATTGCTGCACCACCGATGAGGGCTTCTTGGAATTCAAACTTCAGATCAAATTGCTTCCCTACGACTTTCAGCACATCTACCGCCACTGCCATAATTTCAGGGCCAATGCCATCGCCGGGGAGTAGAGTAATGCGGTAGTTCTGGGTCATAGCTGATTATTACTAGGTAAATGCTTGCAGATTAAATATCATACCTAGCAAAATGTACCTATGGAGTTTTTAATTTATTTAGATGTATGTTGCCTGAATCGCCCTTTTGATGACCAGACACAAGAACGGATTCGTTTGGAAGCTGAGGCGGTGCTTCGCATTTTGGCTATTAGACTTCTTGCATAAGTCGGGAAAAGGGAAAGGGGGAAGGGGGAAAAGTTCTGTATTGTCCCCTTCCCCTTTAACCTTTACCCT
>NZ_JAYGHD010000389.1:0-13814 GCF_034932245.1 Nostoc sp. UHCC 0251 | reverse complement strand
CGGATTTCATCCTAACGCACCCTACAATACTTAACTTTGTTCAAAAATCAAATAGAAATCCTAAATCATATGTTAAAAATTTTAGGTAATATAGGTTGAGTTGCTCTTTGTAGTTGTAGCAACCAGTATGTAAAGCTGTACTTCCTTACTGAATATCACGGACGTGGGAGACAGCTTGAGCCGGTTTCCTCCTTCAGGATTTCTTGACTCTCGCGTTATCCTATAAAGATAAAACTGTTGTGCTCATGGGGAGGTTTTTCCCGCTTAGGGAATTCCAACAACTAAATCATCCCGTAAGATAGACAAGCGAAAACCCTGCCCAAAAATATGGGAAAATTTTTTGCAAATCCCCCAAGACTCAAAACTCGCTAGTTATCTGCTCACTCAAGACTCAGGACTCTCTATGTTAGCAGGCACAATTTTGCAGGATGGAAAATATACCCTAATTCAAGAAATAGGGCGGGGTGGCTTTGGCATTACGTTTAAAGCTATGCATCACTACTTGGGTCAGGAGGTGGTGATGAAAACCATCAATGAACGGCTGCGACAACATGCTGATTTTGCGAAATTCGAGCGCCAATTCCAAGATGAAGCCAGACGATTAGCTACGTGTATCCACCCAAATATAGTCCGAGTTAGTGACTTTTTTGTGGAAGCTGGACTGCCTTACATGGTGATGGAATACATTCCTGGCGAAACCTTGGGAGACGCATTTGTATTACCAGGGATACCTTTGCCTGAAGCTACAGCAATTCATTACATCCGGCAAATTGGGGCAGCTTTACAGGTAGTGCATAACAATGGTTTGTTACATCGAGATGTCAAACCAGATAATATTATCCTTCGTCAAGGAACCCAGGAAGTAGTACTGATTGATTTTGGCATTGCCAGAGAATTTAATGGCGGCGTCAGGCAGACTCACACAGGTATGGTTTCTGAAGGGTATTCTCCAATTGAGCAGTATTTGACGCAAGCGCCGCGCACACCCGCCACGGATGTTTATGGTTTAGCCGCAACCTTGTATGCACTATTGACAGCACAAGTTCCTATGCCAGCATTATTGCGCGATCGCGAGCAAATGCCTTCTCCTCGTGAACTTCAACCACACTTGAGTGCTTCTGTCAACCAAGCCGTAATGCGCGGTATGGCGGTGGAGTCTCGTTTTCGGCCAGCGACGGTTGCTGAGTGGTTACAACTGCTACCTGGAAATGAGGTGAATATGACACCGCACCACTTAGCCACTTATGCAGTGCCAACCGTCAATTTATCTGCCCAGCAAGCAGCAACTTTAATTGGGCAAACTGCCCAAAATCGCATTCATAAACCATCTGTGTTGGCGCAGCCCAACCCAGGTATCGCCAAAGAAAATGTATTGGCTAAAAAACAGGGGTCATCTAAAATATTTATCGGTATAGGTGTAGCCCTAATTGCTGCTACAGCAGGCTTTGGCATCACTAGCATCTTACCCAAATCTCAGCCGCAGCCAACCGCAAAGCCGCTTTTTGAACAACCAACTCAAGAACCAGCCGCGAAAGTTCCTAACTCAGAGAATGGAGAAGAGACTAACACCACCTCAAGAGGCGAATCAGCACCTGTTTCTAATTCCAAGCCGCGTCGGCGTAATCGTCGTTCTTCCCCGCAAGAAACTCCCAGTAGCCCTACAGGAGAATCACAACGCAGCGATTCAGAGCAATCTACACCTTCACCTAGTGTTTCCCCTACACCCTCGCTAGTAGAGAAACTACGGGCGATCCGTTCCTCTCGTAATGCTTCTCCCGCACCATTACTCAAAAATAACTCACCTGCTTCTAATCAAAATTCTGCTTCCCCTCAACCAGTGATTCCGTCAAATTCTGTCGTTATACCAGCAGCGCCACCGACAGAAACCAAACAGTCAGATCCTTCTGCTGTAGTAGTACCAACACTGGAAAAGCAAAATTCTCCGACTGATAGTCAACCCCAGAATGATCAGCAATTTCAGGAAAAGCTACAAGATGACAATAACTAGTCAATTTTAGATTTTTTCTTCAATCTAAAATTAAACGCCTCTTGCCAATACAAGAGCAGCTTTCTTTCTTGTTTCATCTTTAGCTAAATTACTTATTTAATTTTCTGTACAATAACTTGCCCTTTCTTATCAATCTTCACCGGATTTTTGGGAAAAGCCTGATTATTCAAATAACGCATAAGTTTCACAGTCTGAAAACGCTGATCAATATGAGGGATTCCCAGCCGATCCATCCGAACAGGGATAATTTTACTTGCTACCAAATCTCCCGTCGAGTTGAGTTTAACTTCTAAAATCATAGAGTCACCCGTCTGGGCATTTGTAGATAAAGTTCGATATCCCAAAAAGTTCCCTAAAGAATAGGCAATGATTTTTCCTTT
This sequence comes from Nostoc sp. UHCC 0251, assembly GCF_034932245.1. Lineage (NCBI taxonomy): Bacteria > Bacillati > Cyanobacteriota > Cyanophyceae > Nostocales > Nostocaceae > Nostoc > Nostoc sp. UHCC 0251. Next base: position 11,426 of record NZ_JAYGHD010000389.1, on the reverse strand, counting down.
ATAGATTTCCATTGCTCTCGGAACATGAGGCCCATGTCCTAATACTAAGTCTGCTCCCGCATCAATCATGTTTCGAGCAAACTTGATCGAATTACCTCGATTTTCTCCATAAAAAAACTCTGTCTGATTCTTAACATGTAGTGCCCCCGTTCCTTCGGCTCCAGCGTGCATTGAGACTAGTACAATGTTGGCCTTTTTTTTAGCTTCTGCGACGAGTGCTTTTGCTGCTCCCAAATTATGGATGGAATTATACATTTCATAAGGAGAAAATCCCACCATTGCCACGGGGATATTGTTAGCTTCTAAATAGAGAATTTGATTTTTATGACCTAATGTTGCAATGCCTACAGCCTCAAGATTTTTCTTTGTATCTTTGAACCCTACCGGGCCGAAGTCCATTGCATGGTTATTCGCCATATTAAACACATTAAAACCAGCCTCAGCAAAGAGCTTGGCATATCCAGGTGGGGAACGAAAAGCAAAGACTTGTCCTCTACTAATATCTTTAGCAGTGTAGGGATAATTAGTTAAGCTACTTTCAAAGTTACCAAACAAGATATCAGATCCTTGCAAATGAGTTCTCACTGATTTTGGTAATAATTGATCTCGAAATCGGGGTAATCTATGGTTAGGGAAATTAGTGCCGGGAATAATATCTCCAACGGCTTTGATAGTAATAGTCTCTGAAAAGGTTTGTTTTTCTGTTGTTAATGGCGTAAGTTCAGGGATAGCTAATGGAAATTGCACAGGCTCAGTAGGTGTAGTAGCAGCGTTTAATCGCTGTGATTGCCCAAGCCGGATAACGACTCCTATACTAATACCCAGATATAAACAGATGCTGATAAAACTAAATGAGAGTACTTTCCCCATGCTGCGATCTGCCATCGTTCACTCCTCACACGATGGCATTAGTTTATCCCAAAAATCTGTATTCTCAGTGTATATTTTAATGTAGTTTGAAAAATATTTGACTAAGTAAGCACGGAAATATAATCACACTTGCTAGCTATCAAGCCAAACAACATCTGTTTGTCCAGTTCTTTAGGAATATTTTTAAACGGAGAGGGGGGGATTCGAACCCCCGTTGGGTTTCCCCAAAACGCATTTCGAGTGCGTCACCATGAACCGCTCGGACACCTCTCCAGCTATTTATTCACACATTTGAATATTCAAATGCAGTGAAGTAAGGGAAATTTTACCATATTCCCTATACTACTATAACATTATTGCTTGATCTGCGTAGCACAATGCTTCGGGAACGCCAACGCCCAAGACCCAGTTGAGGGCTGTGCATCTGCTGTACTGGGATATGTAAGTAAATATTACACCAAGTCTGATGGATTACTGCCTTGGTCAGAACGGTCTGAACCTTTGAAGACGGTTTAGCAAAGATTCTACCACTAAATAAGTGGGCAGAATTAAACATAAGTTGTTGTAAAGTTCTGTAGGAGGCAGCAAATGCGACCGGAAAAAAGTATCTGGCAAGGGAATTTTGGCTACTGGCAAAACAGCTTTATTCACACTAATTTGCTGATAATAGGTTACACAGCATGGAACGGTTTTCAGTCATTTGGGCGAGGAGTTGTAATTTGTGATGTGGATACTCAAGTTACTGATCCTACAATTTCAAGCCTTGATACGGTTCCCTTCACACTCCAATTTCTTCCTTGTGATTTGATTGGGCTTTATTTGCGATCGCAATCAATTAGTTCATCGATGATTTCATCCATTCCCTCAGTAGTTGCAACATACAATCCCCATCAAGATATTTTACTGGTGTTAAAGGCTGATCCTCAGATTGAGGTCAATTTCTTACACCAGCTAAAAATTGCTCCGCCCGATTGCTATGAACAAGTTTGCAAACGTTGGGAAGAATTTCAACCAAACTTAATGCCTTAAAACTTAGCCTCAGTGCAAAAACTAAAATCAGTCTTCAAAGTCGCCGCAGCTACGCTCGTCGTAGACATCGCTTTTGTAACTGCCAAGGTATTATGTAGTCGAACATTATGCAGCATACAGCTTGAGGTTTTGCATGAAAGTAGCAGTCTTCAGTACAAAAGTCTACGATCGGCAGTTTTTGTCAGCTGCAAATTCTCCCACCCAACACGAGTTAGTATTTTTTGAACCCCGTTTAAATCGGGATACAGCTATCCTCGCCGCCGGATTTCCGGCGGTTTGCGTATTTGTGCATGATCAAGTTGACGCGCCAACTTTAGAGCTTCTCGCCTCAGGGGGAACTCGGCTAGTTGTCCTTCGCTGTGCAGGGTTTAACAATGTAGACTTACAAACCGCCGCGGACTTAGGAATTACTGTTGTGCGTGTTCCTGCCTATTCACCCTATGGAGTAGCAGAACATGCCGTGGGATTGATTTTAAGTCTGAATCGCAAAATTCATCGGGCCTATAACCGTGTCCGAGAAAGCAATTTTTCCCTAGATGGACTGTTGGGATTTAATTTGTATGAGCGCACAGTCGGGATTGTCGGCACAGGCAAAATCGGTCTGATTTTAGGACAGATTATGAAGGGGTTTGGTTGTGAATTACTCGCCTATGACGTTTATCGCAATCCAGAATTGGAGGCTCTAGGTGGAAAGTATGTACAACTACCTGAGTTATTTGCCAACTCGGATATTATCTCGCTACATTGCCCCCTGACTCCAGAAACGCATCACTTGATTAACGATGAGGCTATAGAACAAATCAAGTCAGGTGTGATGCTAATTAATACTAGCCGAGGAGCGCTGATTGATACCCAAGCAGTGATTGAGGGATTGAAGTCTGGCAAGATTGGCTATCTCGGTGTTGATGTCTACGAACAAGAATCGGAATTGTTCTTTGAGGATTTGTCTGGCGAAATTATTCAAGATGATATTTTCCAACGTCTGACGACATTTCCCAATGTACTCATTACCGGACATCAAGCCTTTTTTACAGCAGAAGCTCTCCACAATATTGCAGAAACAACTTTTGCTAATATTGCTGATGTTGAACAGGGTCGTCCTTGCCCCAATGAAATTCGCGCTCAACCGTCAGCTTAGTTAATGCTTGGCGATCGCAATTTTAACTAAAATCACCAGTCAATCCTTATCACCAGGCAAATTCTCCATTTCCTCAATAATTAGCGTCTGAAAATCCTCATCACAATGATTATGCAGATGAACCGCAGCAGCTAAAAGTTCTGCGAGAATTTCAGCTTGTTGGTTAACAGTTAAACTAGGTAACTGTAACTGATTAACTAAGACTTGTACTTTTAGGCACTCTGTACTTAATTCAGCAATCAAAATACTGAGGGTTGAATTCGTGACTGCAAGAGGGCGATCGCTCATCTGCATATTCATTTTGAACGATAGGCAACGCGGAGACTTTGGACTAAAATCACCAAAGATGCGATCGCCATTAATCCACCCCAAAACCAGTAAGGTAAAAGCAAATAGCGCTGCATTTGCGCTGTATCAGATAGTCCAAGGGGGCCAGCAGAACTACTAAATAAATAATCAAGTTGATGGAACGTACTCACACAAGCTTGTACACCCAGAAATTGAATAGCAAATCCTTGCGCCCAACGGGGTGCTTTCAGAGCGATACCCAAGATTATTAAACCCAGCAAGGGAATTGCCACCAATCCAAACGGGGAACGCACCCAAATTAATGTGGAAAATAGCAAAAAACTCCCTAATATTTTTAAACAGAGGGTTGCTGCTGTAAAACTGCGGGAAGCCAGAATCAAAGCTGCACCAGCAAGAGGCGGCCCCATTGGGCCTGCTGCTGCAACCATTGCCGGGCCAATTGGCCCCAATGACGACCGGATGCCATAAGTTGCAACACCAGAACCATTGCTAAAAATCTGCAATTTCTGAAACTGTCCCCCTAATAAGACTGCCATTAAGCCATGACCCATTTCATGAAACCAGGTTGCCAGAATTGTAAATGGATATAAGATGTAATCACCTGCTGGTAATTGCCACAGTAAAGCAGTTGCGATCGCTGCTGCAATTAGCCACGTTAGCCCCATGCGTTCAACAACTGGCGGGGCTTCTTTGGTAAGCAAGGTTTCAAAATTTTTGCTTGGTTCCCTCATAGGTCGCTCTATTTTGGATTTTGGATTTTAGCTTTTCTGAAGAATTAAAAATTTAAAATTGACAGTGTATTTTCTCTATCCTAATTTACTTAAACTTATAAGCATTTAAATTACATATAGTCAATAGCTAAAATACCTGCTCCACTTAAGATTTATTTTTTAATATTTAATGCTATTGCTGAACAATGCAACAATTCGCACCTCGAAGCGACGGCTGTCAACTATGGCGTTATCAAAAACAACCTAGTTATCCGTCGCTTATTTGATGCGATTCATTTGTTTTTCCTCCAAAAGGGATGCCGGAGGATGGGCAAAAAATGCCTAGACTGATGTCACAATTGATAGAGAATCAGTTAAGCAAGTTGAAAGAGGAATGTCATTAAGTCTCCTTTACCCAAGCTGATGCGATCGCCTGGTCGCAAGCGATGACGATTCCCTGGTAAAAGCGGCGAATTATTAATGTAGGTGCCATTAGAACTTCCTACATCCTCTACATAATGAGCATCTCCCTCGACGCGAATATCTGCATGAATCCGCGAGACAATTTCTGAATTGGGAAATCCTGAAACATCTATATCTGGGGGAATCCGGTCATTAGGCTTGCCGATATGAATGACAGAGAGATTTTGCGGCAATTCAATTAACCGATCAGTTTGAACGTGGATTAACCGCGCTGTAACTTGCTGCAATTGCGTTCTGGCAACTGTTGCAGTTGGTGCTGGTGCTGCTGGTGGGGTTACTTCGGCTTCAGAGGCTGGCGCTGGTTCCAATGGTGGTGGAGTAGGAATACTTTGACTAGAGACTACGGGTTGAGCTTCAAAAGCTGGTTCTGGGGGGCTGCTTTCTGTAGCAGGTATCTCTGGGGGAGCAGATACCTCTGTTGCTGGTAAAGATGAGATGGGGGGATTAGAGTTAGTAGAACCGGTCATTCCCAAAGCATCTGGTTGTAAAAGTTCTAACAGGGGATCGGGCGGAACTAACGGCGGAACTTCCACAGGAGTATCGGGAGTAACTGTTACAACTGCCGCAGTATGAACGTGTGGAACTCCTGCGGAGTGAAGGTTATAGCCGCACTGACCGCAGAATGCAGCATCTGCCTGCACAGTAGCTCCACAACTGGGACAATTAGTAGTCGCGGGTAACGGTGTATAGCAAGCTTCACACTGGACAGCGCCATCAGGGTTGGGATGATTGCAATTAGGGCAGACGATCATCGATATTTAGCCTTTGTTCAAGATCATCATAAATATAGTTAGGACTGGCAAGCAGAGGGCGGCCCTAGCTTTAGATTCTAGCAATTACTGCCGATTTGATACGGGGAAAAGGAGCAGGGGAGGCAGGGGAGGCAGGGGAGGCAGGGGAGGCAGGGGAGCAGAGGAGAAGTTCAGTAAGTTTTTCTCCTCTGCCCCTCTGCACCTCCGCACCTCTGCCTTTTGTGCCCAATTCCCAATTCCCAAGCTTAATGTTGGAGTTCCAAACCTGCTGCCGCATCTAGCAGCCACCAAAGTTCTCCTTGGGGCTGAATTAAGCGGGATGGATAAGTGAAGTCATCGGCTACAGGTGCAAAGACTTGTGCCAAAGCTGGTCGTTTATTCGCACCAGCAACCAGAAAAATCACACTGCTCGCAGCGTTGATGAAGGGGTATGTGAAAGTTATCCTGGGGTTTCCGTCTTTGTTACCCACAGTAACTAAGCGATCGCGTACTTTGAGAGCCTCTGTGTGGGGAAACAAAGATGCGGTATGTGCATCATCACCCATTCCTAGTAATACTACATCCAATGAGGGAAACTTGACCCCAGAAGAATTAAAAAATCCTTTGAGTTGTTGTTCATACTTAGCAGCAGCTAGTTCTGGATTAGCTTCTAAGGTTGGTACGGCGTGAATGTTAGCTGCTGGGATATCAACACGATCTAGCCACGCACGACGCGTCATCAGTTCATTGCTATCGGGGTGATCTGGTGGTACGTAACGCTCATCCCCCCAGAATATATGAATTTTATCCCAAGGCAGTTTTTGATTTGCGATCGCTTCGTATAACGGCTTAGGTGTACTGCCGCCAGATAAGGCGATGGTAAACCGCCCCCGCTGCTCAATGGCAGTTTCTAATTTGGACAGAATTAATTCTAGCGCCCGTGCAACCAGCGCTGGCTGATCCGGTAGAACTTCAACGGTTTTGTTCATGGCTTCATCATATTGCTGGCTTCTGGCAATACAATACCGAACTTATTACAATCCCCCTTTTTAACTTTTGAAACATTTAACATCATGGATTAAGTAGGCTTGAAAAACTTAGACGCTCTTTATCACCTTTAACGGTAAGTTGTCAGTAGTCAGTCGTACTAACTACTAACTACTTACATAATTATTTTTATTTACACCCAGTTACTTGATACTTTGTTGATTAACCCCACAGAGGATAAATTTATTAATTCTTATTAAAAATTAATAAAACTAATTAATCACAAACAGCGTTTCCCAGTCAGCGATCGCTTCACGTTGGGCGATTAACAATTCCTGAATTCCTTTTTGGGCGACATCTAGCAGTTGATTCAACTGAGTCCGGCTAAAGCTGCCTTCTTCAGCTGTTCCCTGGACTTCAATGATTCCCAAATGTTGGTTCATCACCACATTAAAATCTACTGTTGCAGCTACATCTTCGATATAATTCATATCCAGAAATGCCTCTCCCTCCAGTAATCCCACGGAAACTGCTGCTACCTGTCCACACAGAGGCGATCGCTCCAACACGCCCTCTTGTAACAATTTAGAAATCGCATGAGCCAACGCCACAAACGCGCCTGTAATGGCTGTTGTTCGAGTTCCAGCGTCCGCTTGCAACACATCGGCATCTACAGTTAGCGTGCGTTCTCCCAGCGCCTCAAAATCCACTGCTGCACGTAAGCTACGGCCAATCAGACGTTGAATTTCTTGCGTCCGTCCAGATAATTTCAATAATTCCCTTTGTTGCCGTTGTTGAGTAGCAGATGGTAGCATCCGGTACTCAGCAGTTAGCCAGCCTTTGCCAGTTCCTTCGAGAAACTTAGGAACTCCTTTATTAACGCTAACGGTACAAAGTACTTGAGTATCACCGCATCTTGCGAGAACAGAACCGGGGGCAAAGCGGGTGAAACTGGGGTGAAAGCTGATCGGACGTAGTTCGTAAGGAAGACGACCGTCAGGACGCTGCCAAGCCATTGGAGTTGCCTCAAGTTTTACAATACTGCCTTAAGATTACCTTAGTGTTGCAAATGATCATTTTTGGGGTATTGGGAAAGAGGCAGAGGGGAAAACTCTTCTCCCTTGCTCCCTGCTCCCTGCTCCCTTGCTTCTTCTCCTGCTCCCCCTGCTCCCCCTGCTTCCTCTGCCTCCCCTGCTTCTTTATCTAAGGAACTGAAAGCAGAGTCAAAATATTTTGCAGCACCATATCTGGTGACTGGTCGCCGTTGATGGTTAATAAGCGGCGACGACGGTCGTAATATTCTAGGATGGGAATGGTGCGATCGTAAAATAATTCTACACGCCGTTGCACAATTTCTGGTTGGTCATCTGGTAGCGATCGCCCCAAGGATCGGCTAACCATGACTGCTTCTGGGACTTGGAGATAAATTGCCCAATCTAGCTTTTGCCCTAAATCATCCAATAAAAAATCTAATTCTTCAGCTTGGAAAGCAGTACGGGGATAGCCTTCTAAGACCCAATCGCAATTAATATCTGGTTGTCTGAGGCGAATTCTGATTAGTTCAATGATCATTTCATCCGGAACCAACTCCCCAGTTTCCACGTATGGCCGTGCGTGGTAGCCTAGTTCACTCAGGCTAGCGTAAACCGAAAGAGAAGTCCGAGGATCGGCTTCCAACCATTGGAACTCCGGGAGGAGCTTATCACCAGATATTGCTTCCCGTAAAATCTCACCCGTAGAAACCAAAGGAATATCAAAGTATCTGCAAAGCCTTTCTGCTTGGGTGCTTTTGCCCGATCCTGAACCTCCCAGAATCACCAATCTCACAACAATTAACTCCTCATCTTGTCAAATCCACTACTTGCTAAGTCTGTTTTGCCCAAACAACCGGAAAATCTAACATTTAGCGGTTTTCAGCCGTTACGCCCAGCTTTTTTAAATAATTGGAACTCTAACTCATGTGTTTTAATTTTTACAAGTACTTTCAGAGAAAAAACGAAAATAACTCTTGACTTCAGTACAAACGTAGTGTTTGACTAAGAATGCAATTTGCCAAATCCATCACACCTGTGAAAAACAGATTGATTATACAAGCAGATTTGTAATAAGTACTGTCAGCACAAAACTTTAATTTATTGTAACTTTTTGAACTTCACCCTATGGTTGCCCAACTAGAAACCCCAAGTATAAATTCAACCCTTACCTTACCATATCCAGTTGAAGGGCTAGTACAAGTTTTCACTAGCTCCCATCGCAACTTTTTTACAAGCGTTATGGCTCAAGCACTGAGAATAGCTGGTCAAGGAACGCCAGTATTAATAGTGCAGTTTCTCAAAGGAGGTATTCGTCAAGGACAGGATCGACCGATACAACTAGGACAAAATTTAGATTGGATTCGCTGTGATTTGCCTCGTTGTATTGATACACCACATTTAGATGATGCGGAAAACCAAGCCTTACAAAAGCTATGGCAGTATACACAACAGGTAGTGTGTGAAAGTAAGTATTCTCTCGTTGTCTTAGATGAGTTAAGTTTAGCGATTAACTTTGGTTTAATTCCTGAAACTGAAGTTTTAGCGTTTCTGGCAAAACGCCCTCCGCACATTGATATCATTCTCACAGGACCAGAGATGCCAAAATCACTTCTCGATGTAGCAGATCAAATTACAGAAATCCGCCGGAGTTATAGACCCTAAATCAAAATACTCAGTTCGTGCTAATATATCAAGTCTGTTTGAATTAACGTTAGTAGCGAACTTGTGATTAAGAACGATATCTGGATTACTGAAATGGCTCAACAGGGTTTGATTTCGCCCTTTGAGCCAAGTTTAATCCGAAAAGTACAAAAAGATGAGACTGTAGCGGTTCAACCTGTAATTAGCTACGGTTTATCTTCTTATGGCTATGATATACGCCTTTCCTCGGCTGAGTTCCGCATTTTTCGCCACATTCCCGGAACTGTAGTTGATCCTAAAAACTTTAATCCCCAAAATCTGGAGCCAACAGCACTGCACACAGATGCTAATGGCAGTTACTTTATTTTACCTGCTCATTCCTATGGACTTGGGGTTGCTCTGGAAAAACTGGAAGTTCCTGAGAATATTACTGTAATTTGCATCGGAAAATCTACGTATGCGCGTTGTGGCATAATAGCAAACCTAACGCCTGCTGAAGCCGCATGGCGAGGCCATTTAACTTTGGAATTTTCCAATTCTTCTAGTGCTGACTGTCGCATTTACGCTAATGAAGGCGTGGTGCAATTGCTATTTTTAGAAGGTGAACCCTGTGCTATTAGTTATGAAGCTCGTCGCGGCAAATATCAGGATCAGCTAGAGATTGTTACATTGGCAAAAGTATAATTGAATATTGCTAAATAACTCAATTTAATTCATGTTCCTATTGAACTGTGCGATCGCTCTAAATCATAGCCAAAAATCGGAGTGCGATCGCTTGCTTTATCCCACTGCAAATTCTGTCAGCTTTCGCATATAAAGAGGTTGATAAGCCAGCACTATATCTTGCTTAGGAATACCATACTCCACTAATTCATTAGCCACGCCAACCTCAGTACCATCATACTGAATCCAAATCTTATGATCTCGAATATCTAGGTGAATTAAACAGCCATAAACCCGACGGCGGTTTTCCCAACCTGTATTCACAACTTGATAATGATCCTGTTGTAAATCAAAAATAGTTTGCCGTTCGATTTCACCATAGGCAGGCCTAATTTGAGCGTGACTTGTCAGAACTCGCTGGATGATTTGCCGATACTCAGCTAGCTTATCCATTGTACAATTACCTCATTTTCAGGGTCAAATACTAGCAGTTTCAATTGATATTCATGAATACTCAGTTGTGGCAATTGCCGTGAGAAAAAATCTTCATAAGTTGCTAGCGGAACTGCTAAATAGAGAATTCTCTCCGGTTCCTTCAGTTTTAGCGCTACTCGATAATTTAAACATTGTCCCAAAGCTGTATGAAACTCAGAAACCGCAGAAGGAGCAACAAAACTCTTGATTTCTACAGCAATCAGTTCGTCTTGCTTTTGGGCAGCAATTAACCGTTCTGCACCCAGATCAATTTGTAATTGTCCATCTGCTAAGTCAATAGACAGTGGATCGTGTGTAATTGTCCAGCCATCTTTTTGTAAAGCCAATCTAACTAAATTATGGAAAATATCTCTTGCAGACATTCCTTAAAATTTAAAGTGTAATAACTAGAAAATTTTGCTGATATAGTAAGTTCTTGTCTGACGTAACAAACACATCAAAAGGATGTCTATCTGCTAAAGCCAAAAGTTCCTTATCTTTGACACCACGCCAGCCCATATCTTCTACATTCTGCACTATATGTCCTGCATCTATGAACGGCTTATTCAACTTCTTACTCAGGAGATTTTCATCAAGCAGAATGAGCATAAGTAATCTGCTCCTGATTCAGCATTGCTTTTGCAATCACCTCCAAAACTTGCAACACCTGAGTTTGTAAATGTGGAAAATCTTCTAAAAATTCGGTTAAACCTGCTTCGCCTTCTAGATAGTCAAAAAAAGTCTGCAATGGAACTCGTGTTCCAACAAACACAGGAGTACTACTCATAATATCTGGATTAGAGGAAATAATTCGGCGATCGCATAGAACTTTTTGAATATCCATCGTTCTGGAAAAGTATATATGAGATAGCCTAAACCTTCATCGCCCTTCTAGCCAAACCTGTAAATCGGCCAAACTAGTAAAATCTAATAGTGCTTCACTCAAATCTTCCAGAACAGGCAAAGGTAAACCAGAAATTGAGGAGCGTATTTCTTCAGAAAGTTCCCCAAATCGCTTAGTTAATTGCCGGAGAATAAGGTTAGCTGTTGCTTCCTCACGTCCTTCCTCCCGTCCTTCCTCACGTCCTTCTTCCTTAATTTCTCGGTAAACTCGCGTTTCCTTAAGCGTGATTCCTAACATAGACTCTACCTCCGCTTGAGTTAATTGTTCAAATCTGTACACCATGATCGTCGTTATTAATTCAATTATGGCGCGACTCGATGGTGATCGCATTTCTTGAGTGGTTCTTGTTAACAAATACCGTGCTTCTTCTGGTGCTTGTTCTTCATCCACTGTAGTTAATAAGCTAATCGGCATTTAAATTGCAACATAGTCACTATTGCCTTTGTTTTTTAT
>NZ_JAYGHD010000388.1:0-13886 GCF_034932245.1 Nostoc sp. UHCC 0251 | reverse complement strand
GAAGCAGGGGGGGCAGGGGAGGCAGGGGGAGCAGGGGGAGCAGGGGGAGCAGGGGAAGCATTTTCTTCGCCTACGCCTCCTAATCGTCCATCTGCGTTGCTTTTAAGACAGGGAGTTTTACTGTTTTATATGGGGCTGTGTTATTGCCGTTTAGCAGAGCAAAATCAAATAGAAAACCGCCGCCATTGGTACACAGCTAAATTTTATTTTCAGCAGTGTTTGAATGTTTTACAGGTAGCTGGGCGTCCAGATATAGTTGCTGGATTTATTGGTCAACTTGCAGAAGTTTTACAATATCTGCAAGAGTGGGAAGAGTTGCAGGCTGTTGCTCAAAAGTCCCTGGAATTGCATCAAACTTATGGTAGTCAAATCCAATTAGCTTGTGACTACGGTTTTCTCGCGCAAGTGGCTGTGCAGCAGTTGCGATGGGTACAGGCGAGTATATTAGCACACGTATCACTGCTGAAATTAGGTGAGGCGCAAAAGCACAAGGACCCTTGTAACTGCTTATTTCCCTTACTGTTGGGGCAAATTTACTATTTAGTTTTAGCGAAAGCACAGCGAAATTTAGGTGAGCTAGAAGTAGCTGGTGAATACCTGGACAAGGCAACCAAAGAACTACCAGCAGCGTTAGAAAGCAGTGCCCATCAATACGATGCTCATCGTTATATTCGCTTATTGCGGACACTGCGATCGCTCTATTTTGAAGAAGGGCGATATCTGGAAGCCTATTGCATTCGGCAGAAACGGCGTTCTGTTGAGCAGCAGTACGGTTTTCGGGCTTTTATCGGTGCAGGGCGGTTGCAACCGCAAAGACAGGCGACAAACCCAGCATTGATGTCATCTTCTGGGAGTAGCAGCGTTGCTTTAGAAATTGCGGCTTCTGGCCGAGAACGTGATATTAATAACTTAATTGGCAGAATTAGCCGCGCCGATCAAAAATTGACGGTGATTCATGGTCAATCAGGGGTAGGTAAGAGTTCTATTGTAACGGCGGGCTTAGTTCCAGCACTGCAAAATCGAGCCATTGGCGATCAAATAGCTGTGCCTGTGGTGCTGCAAGTTTACACCGATTGGGCGCGGGAATTAGGAAAATCTTTGAGTGAGGCGATGTCTGCTGACGCACCCCTTGCTATCTACCGTGATATCAATCCAGAAGTAGCTATTGAACCGGAAGCTTTGCCCTACTCTGCCACACTTATTACCATCATCAGCATTTTACAACAACTAAAAGAAAATGCTGATAACCATCTGCTCACAGTTTTAATCTTTGACCAATTTGAAGAATTTTTCTTTGGTTATAGCGATCGTGATCAAAAGCAAGAATTTGATAAATTTATTAGCGACTGCCTCAATATACCATTTGTCAAAGTTATCCTTTCCTTGCGAGAAGATTATTTACATCGTTTATTAGACTTTAAACAACTTTCGGCACTGGAAGCTATTAACAACAATATTCTCGACAAACATATTCGCTACCAGTTAAATAATTTTTCGCCAGAATATGCTAAAGCAATTATCCAAAAATTAACAGAGCGATCGCAGTTTAATTTAGAGCCTGCTTTAATTGATGCCTTAATCGAAGATTTATCCACAGGATTTGGAGAAGTCCGCCCCATTGAATTGCAAGTTGTAGGAGCGCAAATTCAAGATGAGCGAATTACTACTTTAGAAGAATATCAGCCATACAGACCCAACAAACTCATCGAGCGATATCTTAAGGAACTGATTAAAGACTGCGGTCCAGAAAATGAACGAGCCGCGTTACTCGTCTTATATTTATTAACAGATGAAAGTAACAACCGACCTTTTAAAACTCGTGCTGAGTTAGCAGCGCAGCTAGCAGAGTTAGAAGATGCTGGCAAATTAGAGTTAGTATTAGACATTTTAGTACGCTCCGGTTTAGTGGTACTATTCCCAGATGTCCCAGAACGCTATCAACTGATTCACGATTATTTAGTAGACTTGATTCGCTACCTCCAACAACAAGAATCAAGCTTACAGGTACAACTTAACCAGTTGCGCTATAAAGTAGAACAAAGTCAAGCTGAGATTGAGCGACTTAAGAGTGAACTTAGCCAAAATAAGCAGGATTTAAAATCGGTAGAGCCTTATCCCCAACAGGGCTTAGATTTATTAACTGAGTTACGGGAGTTGCACAAGCGCGAAGAATTAAGTCAGTTAGAAATTGAGCAATTACGAGCTGAACTGAAAGAAAAAGAATTAACAGCTAAACTTGCAGAAAGCCAAAAGAAACAAAGGCTCAGTGAAGCTCAATTAAATCGTTCGTTGAAAATTGCACTTACTGCTTCTGTTCTCGCTATATTGGGATTAAGTGTTTCCATAGTGACAGCAGTAGATAGCGAAATTAAAACCCTCAGTGCATCCAGTGAAGCCTTCTTTGCTTCGCAAAAAGGTATTGATGCTTTAAAAGAAGGTTTAAAAGCGGGAAGAAAATTACAACAAACAATCTGGGTAGATTCCTATACAAGAGAGCAAGTACAGACGGCCCTTTATCAAGCAGTTTCTGGAGTAAAAGAATATAATCGTTTCGACGGGCATCTATCTGGAGTTAATAGTGCTACATTTAGCCCCGATGGCTCTTTAATTGCCTCAGCCAGTGCGGATACTACAATTCAACTCTGGCATCCCGATGGTAGCTTGGTCAAAACTTTATCGGGGCATGAAGATGTAGTTAATAGCGTCAGTTTCAGCCCAGATAGTCAAATCGTTGCTTCCGCCAGCCAAGACAAGACGGTAAAACTTTGGAGTCGAGAGGGTCAACCGCTTGCTAACCTATTAGGGCATCAAGGCGTGGTGAATAGTGTCAGTTTCAGCCCTGACGGTCAGATTATTGCCTCAGCCAGTAGCGACAAGACGGTGAAACTGTGGAGTCGGGATGGTAAACTGCTCAAAACTTTGCTCTTACATAATGGTGCAGTCTTGAGTGTCGCTTGGTCAACAGATGGACAGACAATTGCTTCCGGGAGTGCTGATAAGACGGTGAAATTGTGGAGTCGGGATGGTAAGCTGCTCAAATCCTTCCAGGGACATGAAGATGCAGTCTTAAGTGTCGCTTGGTCGCCCGATGCAAAAACTATCGCTTCTGCTAGTTTAGACCAGACAATCAAATTGTGGAATCTGGAGGGTAAATTACTGCGAACCTTATCGGGGCATAGTGCTGGAGTTACCAACGTCAGTTTTAGCCGTCATGGTAACATCATCGCTTCCGCAAGTACCGACGAGACAATCAAACTCTGGAGTTCTGAAGGTGTGCTGCTGGCAACTCTGAAGGGACATAATAATTGGGTTAATAGCGTCAGTTTCAGCCCAGACGATCGCACCCTTGCTTCCGCCAGTCGGGACAAAACTATTAAACTCTGGCATTTGGAGGGTGTGTTACTGCGAAAGCCCAAAGCCGATAACAATAACTGGGTAACTAGCATTAGTTTTAGCCCAGACGATCGCACCTTAGCAGCAGCAAGTCGAGACAAAACTATCAAACTTTTCAATCGAGACGGTAAACTACTCAGTACATTCACTGGGCATGAAGGTGAAGTTTGGGGCGTTAGTTTCAGCCCAGATGGTCAAGTAATTGCTTCGGCTAGTAAAGATAAAACGGTGAAGCTTTGGAATGGTGATGGTAAACTGCTCAACACCTTAAAAGGTCATAATGATACCGTCTTGGGTGTTGCTTGGTCGCCTAATGGTCAAGTAATTGCTTCGGCTAGTAAAGATAAAACAGTAAAACTTTGGAGTCGAGACGGTAAACTGCTCAATACCTTGCAGGGACATCAAGATGCGGTGAATTGGGTAAGTTTTAGCCCAGATGGCAAGCTGCTTGCCTCAGCTAGTGATGACAAACTAGTAAAAATCTGGAATTTAGATGGTAAATTGCTATACAGCTTAACTGGTCATAGTCGCCGGGTAAATGGGGTTGCTTGGTCGCCTGATGGAAAAGCAATCGCTTCAGTTAGTATTGATAGCACAGTGAAGATTTGGAATCGAGACGGGAAACTGTTAAATAATCTCACGGGCGATGGCGATAGTTTCATCAGTGTGAGTTTTAGCCCTGATGGCAAGACTCTAGCAGCTAGCAGCGATGACAAAGTAAGAATTTGGAACCGAGAAGGGACATTGCTGATTGCTTTAAAAGGCGATAAGCAAGAGTTAACCAGCGTCAGTTTTAGTAATGACAGCAAGACTCTGGCTGCGGGTAGTGGAAATGGTACAGTGATTTTCCAGAATTTGGCAGATATCGAACTGGAAAAATTGTTGGCACGGGGTTGCAATTTGCTACATGATTATTTGCAGACTAATCAGAAAGTAATGAAGAGCGATCGCGCCTTGTGTTCTAGTAGGTGATGGAAAAGAATAATGAAAGGCATTATATATATTAATAATTATCTATCCAAAAAATCCTAACTCATGCAAAAAATCGTATCCGATCCAAAAATAATGATGGGCAAACCTATCATTTTAGGAACTCGTATTACAGTTGAATTAATTCTCGAAAAACTTGCTGCGGGTGAAACACCTCAGCAAATACTAGAAGCGCATCCGCGACTTAGCGATGAAGGAATTAAAGCAGCTTTAGCATTTGCGGCTCAAGCTTTGCGGTATGATGTCATTTATCCAACGATTGAGAAA
Organism: Nostoc sp. UHCC 0251; assembly: GCF_034932245.1. Lineage (NCBI taxonomy): Bacteria > Bacillati > Cyanobacteriota > Cyanophyceae > Nostocales > Nostocaceae > Nostoc > Nostoc sp. UHCC 0251. The sequence goes on along the minus strand of NZ_JAYGHD010000388.1, from coordinate 9,236 downwards.
GCTTCTTGAAGTTTTTAGGCGACGAAAATTTAGATTGGCAAATCGTTGAACGTCTGCGGTTGGATGGTCACAAAGTTTTGTATGTTGTGGAAATGGAGCCAGGAATTCCTGACGATGAAGTTTTGAACTTGGCTAATAATGAAGGTGCAATTTTATTGACATCAGATAAAGATTTTGGTGAGTTAGTTTTCCGTTTGCGTAGAATTGCAGCAGGTGTGGTGTTAATTCGGTTATTCGGTTTATCTCCAAATGATAGGGCAGAAATTATTGTCAATGCCATTAATAAACACGCAGATGAATTATTAGGAGCTTTTACTGTTATTTCATCTAAAACTATTCGCATTCGTAAAATAACGTGAATTTTAGATGCGATCGCGCCTTGTGTTCTAGTAGGTGATAGCGTATTAGATTATCGAATTTACTTTTTCCTTGTTATACTAATGTGTTTGCTCGTTCAACTTAATGGCTATTCAGGTGAAACGAGCCTAACGTTGGGAAAGTAGGTGCGATAGCGATTGACATCGCGGGTAATGAGAGGCAAATTAGCAGTGCTAGCATGAGCACCAATGTAGAAATCAGGCAATGGGGAGGTTCTGGCGCCACCACGACGACGGTAGTTAAGAAAACTTTGACCTGCTAGGAATGCCGCATCCCAAGGTAAAGGCAGACGTTGAAATATATCTTCCGGCAATGCAGTGATGAGTTCCTGTTCTCTGGGAAAGCCGATGGCAATCTCAGCGTAGATGATAGGATTAATGGCAAGTTGGTCTTGACGGGCATAGGTTGTCAGTTGAAGGGCTGACCAATCAAACCAATTGCGATCGTTGGTAAGAATGTCGAGGATAACGTTGCTGTCTACCAAGACGGTCATAGATTATCGTCGCTACGGGTGAGGGTCATGATTTGGTCAGTGGTGAGGTTTCCAGCAGCGCAACCCCGCATGGTGTCAATCCAGGTTGAGATTTTATCGGTAGGTTGTATTTTCTTGAGGTAGAGGCGATCGCCTTCGATTTCAAACGCTAATTCTACATCAGGAGAAATATTTAGCACCTCTCGGATTTCAGAAGGGATGGTAATTTGACCGTCAGGTGTAATCCGCATCGTGTGTTTGTTGTTCAAGCATTCTTATGTCCTCATATTAATGTTGGTTGAAGTGTTTGGCTAATAGCTTTTCTACATTTATATTTTGCACTATTTTTAACTGTACATCTTGGTAGCATTGAGTGAATTACCATGAGTCGCTGATTAGCAATGAAGAAATTTCTTTTAGTCGTCTTCTTGCCACTAGTTTAATGCGCGATCGCTCTTAGCATTGGTAGAGCGATCGCTGGCTTAACTCAATAGACTTTTTGCATGAGTAAAGTCCTATAGCGATATAACAGTTTCAGCAGATTGGCCCGACGCATGACGAGGGCGAAGATGTAAGGTGATTTCCGTATCGAGCCGCTTGAGGAAAATGAGGAGTTTGCCCTCGCCAAAGCGTTGAAACTCTCCTTTCATCAAATGAGATACTTCTGGCTGGGGAATGCCAAGAAGTTCGCTGATTTCGCGCTGTTTCAGGTTGCGTTGAGATAGGAGGCGCAGTACCTGAATCCCTATCTTGCCTCGCATAAAAAGTTCCGAAGCATCCTCTAAACCGAGATCAGCGAATACGTTGCCACTGCTTTCTTCAAAAACGGGTTCCTGTGTCATTGTTGTTTCTCCCTTGCCACTGCGTTCTTATAGCGTTGTTTAATCACGTCAACATCAGCCTGTGGGGTTTTAATCCCCTGCTTCGGGCTGTCGATTTTGTTTTAAGATCGAATCAGAAATCGGATACAGAAAAGGTTGCTTCTATGCATTATCCCAATCTCAGCCGAGAAGAAATTGCTCAACGTGGCGAAAAACTTTACCAGCAGAGTATCCGTACCCAAGTCGAAACAGCAGAAAATATCGGCAAAATCATTGCAATCAATATCACTACAGGTGATTACGAAATAGATGACGATTTAATTGTGGCTTGTCATCGGCTGCAAGCCAAACAGCCAAACGCAATCATTTGGACAGAGCGAATTGGCTATGATGCTGTTTATGCAGTCGGTGGTACGTTAATTAGGACAGCACAGTGATACATGGGACAGTTGTTGGGCTTCAGGCATGTATAAGTATCACTATTTGTCGTTTGGGGCGTGCAGAAGTAGAAATTGAATGTGTTATCGATACAGGATTTGAAGGGTTTTTAACCTTGCCATCTACGGTAGTCACAGACCTGGATTTGCCTTACGTTGCGCCAATCAAAGCGAATCTTGCGGACAATTCTCGTATCATAACCAATGTTCATCAAGCCACTATCGTGTGGAATGGCACAGAACGCGTGATCCCAGTTTTAGCGATGGGTCGTCGTCCCCTAATTGGCACAGCACTCCTGCAAGATTATCATCTCAGCATCGATTTTTGTGAGGGAGGAACAGTGCTGGTAGATGATATTATGTAAAAAAATCCTTATGACCTTGACTAATAGCAGGTCATAGGGATTTTTTGGCTTACGGGACTGGTGCGGCTCGAACGCACGACCTGACGCTTAGGAGGCGTCCGCTCTATCCAACTGAGCTACAACCCCAACTATGAAGCACATATAATTATAGCAGTAATTTTACCGAGACTGCCAACATTCATCCCAAGAGCCGCCGCCTACTTCTAAACCACAAAGAAAACTTTCTGCTTTTAAGATTATTTTAGATTTTCTCCCACTTACTTCTCGTAACTCTAAATTTAACTTTCCTTGCATGGTGTCTCGGCAACAGTATCTTAAACCATCCTCTGTGGGCGCACGCAGAGGTGTACCAGGTAAATCCGTGGTTCCTGTCAATTCAATTTCATAATTAGAGTTGGTAGCTTTCATTTGCCATCTACCCCAAGGCTGAATTTCCCAATCTACTTGGGAATTCCAGGGAACAAATTCATAAAACTTGCCTTGATAGTGCAACCCAATCATCGCTACAGATTCCATCCACCACAGGACACCCCGCCGTCCACCGCCAGCAGTTAATGCTAAGTCGGGTTCGCCCTCAAAACAATTACAATTTAGCCAAAACCATTTTTGCGGGAAAGCACCACCCCAATTTTTCTCGCCGTAAGCTGGGGCGTTGGTGAATTCGTAGATTTTGCCATTCCAGTCAATCTTCCCACTGGCTAAACCGTGAGCCATCAAAATCTGCCATCCAGGTTCAAAAATCTGCGAGAATGACAGCCAGCCTGCGGTTGATTGCTGAATGCTATTTTTATTACCCCAACCGTATACTGGTTGAATTTCATACTGCCAACGGCAATAATTATTGGTGGCGCGTTCGCCCTTGGCGTTGGCTTTGCCATCGCGAATTATTCCCTGATTCAACGTAGCTGTGGCTTGATATCCCTCTTGAACATGATGCTCAAACTCCGCTGGAAGCAGGTATAGAGGAGCGATTTGCAAATCTGTTTTACCCCAATGACCTAAACCCAGGACATCTTGACTACCCCAAAATTTATTCACATCAGGAAAAGTACGACATAAATACTCATCATCGGGGCCGAGGATTTGGGCTGCACCGCCACTGTGGGGTTTACCGCCGATGGGGTCTTCGATGGAGTACATAAAGGCGAATGTTTGCCCAATTTCCGGTAAAGTGACGCGGTAATACCAGCCTTCAAAGAAGCGGCGACTACTACCATCCCAGTGATAACCAGAATGGGGCGTTTGGGTTGATTGGAGGAGATTTAGGGGAATAGTTAACATATATCTATAATAGTTGCCGATTTTTTCAGTATGCGCGATGACCTCGATCTCAATCATGCTTATGAAATTCTTGGGTTGGAACCGGGTGCATCACAAGCACAAGTAAAGCGAGCTTACCGTCAACTGGTGAAAATTTGGCATCCCGATCGCTTTCTTGAGCAAAAGCAAAAACAGGAAGCTGAGGAAAAAATCAAATCAATCAACGCAGCTTACAACAAGCTCAAATCTGAAAGTCCATCTGAGCCTCCTATTCCTGAAAATCCATCTTCATCTTCGCCTAAAAATCCCACAAAAATATCTGTGAATCGTTGGGATGCTGAAACTTTCTATAGTTTAGGAGTAGAAAATGCTACAGAGGGAAGGTATGAGGATGCGATCGCAGATTTTACCCATGCAATTCGTCTCAATCCTCACTATGTTGAGGCATATAAATATCGTGGGCTAGTTTGCTCTCAATTAGGATACGAATATAGAGCCGCTTCCGATTTAAATAAAGCTGCACAAATAGAAGAAGAGTTAAGAAATCCGGGCGCTGCACGGAGAGTGCGATCGCCTAGATATGTATCAAAACCTAAACCTTTGGTAGAAAGATTTTGTCAAAGGATAAAAAGTTTACTGCGCCTAAATCGGCGTTGGAGATAAAAAACGAATACTTAAGACGACTTTAAACAGCAAAACAATACCTTGAGTTACATAACATTAGCAATTGGGAATACTAAATAAAGTTGAATTTGCTGCTAATTTCTAAGTATTTTTAAATATGCAAGATTTAATATCTGTACGCACTCTCAAAGGGCATTCAAACAAGGTAATGTCTGTGGTCTTCAGTCCTGATGGGCAGACTTTAGCCAGTGGTAGTGATGACAAAACCGTAAAAATTTGGAATTTAGCTAACAACGAATCACGCACCCTCAAGGGACATGGAGAGTCTTCCTGGTCTGGAGGGGTAAATTCTGTTGCTTTCAGCACAAATGGTAAGATTTTAGCCAGTGCTAGTGATGACAAAACTATTAAATTATGGGATGTCTTAACAAGTAAGGAAATCTGTACTTTCACAGGACATGAAGAAAAAGTTTACAGTCTTGCTTTTAGCACTGATGGAAAAACTTTAGCTAGCGGTAGTAAAGACAAGACGATTAAGCTTTGGTCTTTAGAGACAGGAAGGGAGCTACACACACTTAAAGGGCATTCAGATGAAGTTTTATGCGTTGCTTTCAGCCCAGATGGAAAAACTTTAGCTAGTGGTGGTGCTGGTAATGACAAAACGATCAAGGTTTGGCATTTGGCTAAACAGAAAGTCCTAACTCTCACGGGGCATTCCGATTGGTTTGGAGGAATAAATTCTATCGCTTTCAGTCCAAATGGTAAGACTTTAGCAAGTGGTAGTTGGGATAAGACGATTAAGCTATGGCACGTAGAAAACGGTCAAGAAATCCACACCTTATTTGGGCATTCTGATCATGTTTGTTCTATCGCTTTTAGTCCCAATGGCAAAATCATAGCTAGCGGTAGTAAAGACAAAACGATCAAGCTATGGCAGGTGGATACAGGCAATGAACTCTGTACTTTTTCAGCAGATGAAGATGTAGTTTATTCTGTTGCCTTCAGCCCAGATGCTAAGACGCTGGCTAGTGGCAGTGGAGATAAAACTATTACTATATTCCCCATCAGTAAAGCTATCACTCTTTTATAAATGACCTTTAAATATAATTTATTCTTGTTTATTAAAAATTTAGATAACTGAAGAAAATTGCGAGATTCTTTATCTACACATCACCTGACAGTTTAATAACATCCATCTTTGGGATAATCTTTCTTTCGATTAAGTATTAACTCCCTGGAGATAGAGCCACTTGTTTGTTCTCAGAGGTTATTCTGATAGTCACCAACAGTTGAGTAGCAAATAAAACTCAATATTTATCAGCAACATAAATTCTTAAGCTCATTAAAACCTCTTGTTCTTACAAAGCTTTAATTTTTCAAAATCATATCGAGGAGTTAATCAATAGCTATGTCTATTCCCAATGAACGCGAAAGCAAAAACAGTGAAGTTAGGCAAGAATCTTACACTGATATTAATGGTAATACTCACACTGACTTGACACGAACTACTGAAACAGTCAAGAACAGCACAGCTAATCCCAACTCTTACACTAATGGTTACGTACAAGGTCGAAATGTTGAGCGTAGCTACCAGCAAGCAGATTTAGCGCAGCGTGATGAAAACAATGCTAGTGGTGGTTTGCTGTTAGGTATTATCATTACTTCCTTGCTTGGTTTGGTTATAGGTGGGGTTTGGTACTTTAACCAGCAGAATAACGCAGCAGTTAACAATACTGTGCCGGTTGTGGTTCCTGTTCCGAGTAAGAGTGAGCCAACTCCCAGTGCATCTCCTCAACCACCAACGATAATCGAAAGAACTACGGAAGTACCTGTACCTGTACCTGTTGCTGTTCCTGTTCCTGTTCCCCAACAGCAAGTTACACCTCCGTCTGCACCTCGCCAACCGGATATTAACATTACTATTCCACCCCAGCAGCCTGCGGCAGAAAAAGCACCTTCTGTAACCCAGCCTGCACCTAAAGCGCCACAAAGTTCAACGACGAGTCCAACTACTAATACTCCTAGTTCGCAGAACGATACTTCTAATACCGTTACTCCAGGTACGAAAAGCGATACCTCTCAAAAAACTCCACCTCAAGGAGTAAACGAGCCAAATAGTACATCTAATAGCGGTTCTTCTACCACAGATGATACTACAGGCGGTTCTGCTCAATAACGGCTTCTGAATCAGCCCACTTGATAATGCTGGCATTAACGCCAACATCTAAACAAGTGGGAATATTCTTAAGCAATATTTCTAAACTGTTGCGATAAATTAATGGTATTGAAGTTTAGTAAACGCCTCTTGTCGCTGAAAAAACACAGTGCTAGATTAAGAGCAAGGTACAAACAGGTTAAAAGTTAACAAAAACTTTCAAGTTAGAGCCTGTACCTCCTGCTCTAATGTTCTCGCGATCGCTCTGAAGTTGTGACATCCATTGAATGTGTTTTTGCCTTGAGTTCAATGAGTTGTTTTGGAGGTTTTAAGACGCACAGCCAGAAAATGCCTGCCTAGTTGGAATATAAGGATGTGCAATTCTGAGTAAAGCGATCGCGAATGTTGTCCACCTTAGTTTGAGTTACTTACTTCTGAATTCTCCAATCTTCAAGAAACCGCCCCAAGCTGCTGATAATTATCCATCGTAGCTTCAGGCGGTTTCTGCTTTGAGTGTTATGAATTTTTGTCCTTTGTCATTTATCTCTCTTCTTAGAAAAGGGTTATTTAGACCAATGACTAATAACCAATGACTAATGACTAACTAACGTAATTACAGTCACCTCTGGCGGACAGAATAAACGTCCTGGTTTATAAGTTCCTAAACCACGATTGACATATAGTTGATTTTCTTCGACCTTGTGAAACCCTTGCGCCCATTCCCAATATCGCACGACTTTAGAACAGTCTCCCAGGAAAAATGTTACCCAACGCCGTAATTTTTTGGGAATTTTTTTGAGTAGCTTTTTATAATGAAGTACTAGAGGGCCAATGCCTGGAATTACGATGTGACCACCGTGGGTATGACCAGATAGTTGCAAATCTACGCGCCATTGTTGCAATATCTTAGCTGTATCTGGGTTATGGGATAAAACAATGCGGGGTGTAACGGAGTCAAGTTGATTCATAACTGGTGCAGGGTAAAATTCCCGTGACCAATAATCAGCTAATCCGACTAGTGGTAATTCTTTTCCTAACGGATAGGCGATTTCATTCCAAAGCACATGCACCCCAATGCTAGTTAACGCCTGTGTAACTTCTGCTTTTGAATGACTGTAACAGATATCGTGATTACCAAGTACGGCGTAAATGCCACAGCGACTTTGCAGATGTTTGAGTCGATGCACCAATTGGTGAATTGGCGTGGGATCGTCAGTTACGTAGTCACCAGTTAATAGAATTAAATCAGGTTCAGCTTCGTTAGTAAGTGCGATCGCTTTTTCTAACATGTCTTCCGACAGCCGCAAACCATCGTAGTGAAAATCTGACAACTGCACTAGCGTTGTACCTTGTAAAGATGCTGGAAGTTCCGCAATCTTAACCGTGATTTTATCTACTCTTAAATGTCCCGTAAACAACCAATGCATAAGGCAACCGATACTCCTCATACCAGCGCTTACAGCTTACCAAAAATCAAAATGTAACTTGATAAACTGCAATAATTTATGTTACATACTCCACATACAAATAACCAATTGATTTATCTGAAATCGCTGAATTTAGCTCTGGAGTTTTCTTTCTGCCTTTCGGGTGATGCTGCTTCTGGTGCGTATGCTACGCGTAGCTTCTTCTCCATAGAAATAGGTCGCTAGCGCTAGGCTCACACTGGCTCTGCCGGTGAAAATGTCCACCGCACTGCCTCACCTCCTGACTTCTTACTCACCTTGTAGGGTGATTATAGTAACTTCTGGGGGGCAAAATAAGCGTCCTGGGAGATAAGTTCCCAAACCACGATTGACATATAGCTGATTTTTTCCTAGCTGATGGAAACCCTGTGCCCATTCCCAATGCTTGACTACAGAAACATTTATATCCAAAAATGGAAATCGACGCCGCACTTTTCTGGGTATTTTTTCTGCAAGCTTTTCGTAAATAAATATCGCAGGGCCAATTCCGGGAATTACGATTTGACCACCGTGAGTATGACCAGATAATTGTAAGTCAACCCGCCATGTTTGCAGTATCTCTGCACTATCTGGGTTGTGAGATAAAACGATGCAGGGTGTGTTGGGGTTTAGTTGATTCATAACAGGTACGGGGTGAAATTCCCGTGACCAATAATCAGCTAGTCCTACCAATGGTAATTCTTTTCCTAGCGGATAGGCAATTTCGTTCCAAAGGACGTGAATTCCAATGCTAGTAAGGGCATCTGTAACTTCTGCTTTTCCGTGTTTGTAATGTATATCGTGATTGCCGAGAACAGCATAGATACCACTGCGGCTTTGTAGATGTTTAAGCCGAAGTATCAGCTGATGAATCGGCGTGGAATCGTCAGTTACGTAATCACCAGTTAATAAAATTAAATCAGGTTCAGCTTCGTTAGTAACTGCGATCGCTTTTTCTAACATATCTTCCGACAGCCGCAAACCATCATAATGAAAATCTGACAACTGCACCAACTTTTTATTTTGTAACGATGCAGGCAACCCTGTAATGTTAACCGTCAATTTCTCTATACTCAACGGCCCAGATAACAACCAATGCATAAGATGTTCAACAAAGCTCAATCATAGCGCTTACAGCTTAACGAAACATCCTTGGTTCGGGTGTAGCAACCAGTGCAAATTATTGAAAATTTCCTGAAAAATAATGAAAAGCCTAAAACCTAGACATATAGGAATCATATTTGATTTCTGAAAATATTTCAGTAGGGTGTGTTATGCC
>NZ_JAYGHD010000387.1:0-14066 GCF_034932245.1 Nostoc sp. UHCC 0251 | reverse complement strand
AGTTGGCGTAAATAATTGTCGTTGGGATAAGGCAATAGGCAATAGGCAATAGGCATAAGGGTTTTAGCTTAGTTCATTTTTCTTCATATAATTTGGATTTATTGTGCCGACTTACTTAAACTGATAAGGGCGGAGGAAATCGGATATCTGCACTGAACTGCTCCACATTAGCGCTGCGATGAATCGGTAAAACATATTCTAAATTTTCGTGGGGGCGGGGAATAATATGAGAAGAAAGCATCTCGCCACCGTTAACTCGCAGCACCGCCTTTAGCCCTGCTGTCACCGCCACATTCACCTCGCCCACAACCCCCCGAATTAACACGGTAATTCGCCCCAAATCCGTATTTTCATAACCAACAAGAGTTACACGGGCAGCTTTACACATAGCATCTCCCACTTCCACTGCTGTGGGAACGCCATAAACTTCAATCATGCCTAGTGCCAATGTCATGCTATAACTATAATTTGGAAATTCAGGGTTAATTATCATACTACAAAGTTTCAATTTTTTATAGAAACTTACTTAATTTTTAATCGATAAATAATAAACGTTAAATACAAAACTGCTAATGCTTATAATCAAGGGGATTTGGAGTTTTTGCTTGCTGCTTTTATTCCTTCTGTGGGGTGGCGATGCTTTTGCAGGAGAGTTGTCTGAACGGTTAGCAAATTTTCCTCAATGGGAAAAATTAACTTCAGTGCAACCCGCTTCGGGTGATTTAGTTTACCCTGAATGGATGGCTGGTTCTTGGCAAGTTACAAGTACGTTGGTAGATTTGGCTGCGCCTTTGGCACCAGATATAGTAACTCCAGGGTTTGAAGGTAATCGCCGACAATTAAATCAGCCTGTGAGTTTTGTAGTCAGATTTGTCAAAGAGCAACCATATCTTTCGGGGTTAAAAATATTACCTCGGTTAAATAACCAATCCCCAATTGTTGTCGCAGATAGAGCGTTTAATAGCTTGAATTTGGCAAAAGCTTATTTAGGAGATGAAGCAGTTTTATTAGTCAAAGTAGATCCAGATTCACCTAATCGTCAGATTACGTTCTTACGTAGCAGTCGCCAACTAGTTTCCATTGTGACTGCACGGGGTACAGAAACTACCCCTGATGGCAAGTTCATCACCACAGAAGTGTTTCAACAATTATTTAAAGGCGGCTCACGCCCCTATTTGAACTCTGTAGAATCTACCACCGCTTATCATAAACTTCCAACAGCTAATTCGGCGATTGAAGCAGATCAAGTTACCGCTGTTTATCTTTCACCCCAAGATCCAGATTACTTTAAAGCTGGTTTTCGACCAGTTGCTCTCTATCGCTATCATCTAGAATTTGTCCCCACAGAAATGCCCACTACTCCAAAGGAATGATTTAAATCTATAGCCCTTGACTAGTTTGTAATACAAATGTAGTATATAAATTCCAAGTTTACGATCGCGCTCTTGGACGGTGTGCATCATGGCAAAATTTCAAGATATTGTTAATTACTTTCATTCTTACTGGAAGCTTAGTCTTTTCAGTATTACAGCATCTAGCATTTACGAAGTTATTGATTTAGCTGTACCTTACGCGATCGGGCAGATTTTAAACGTTTTGTCTAATCAGCCTTTAGATAAACCACTTCAAAGTGCGATCGCAACTTTTTCAAACATCACCAATTACCCAGTCAATAAAACTCTATCTTTAGGTGTCTTACTGGGTTTAATTTTCGTTGTCACCGTAGTGAAAGCGCCAACACAACCGTGGTTAGGCACTTGGTTTCATTGGGATATACCTTTAAGGGTGCGTCGGGAGAAAGCCCAAACAGCCATAGAAAAAATTCTGACTCTCCCACTCGAATTTTATGATGAAAATAACCCCGGACGTATTGCTGGAAGAATAGCAAGAGGTATTTCTAACCACACTTTTAGTTACCCTGAAGTTGCCGGACAGTTGATTCCTAAACTAGCTCGTGTACTAGGAATTTTCTTGTTTATTTTGGTGATTGAATGGCGAATTGCAGTTCTATATCTAATCTCCTTTGTAGTTATCCTTGGCTTAACTTTGAAGGATTTAAAACGGTTGATTGGGCACGAAACTATTTTGGATAAATACGGAGAGGATACCGAAAGCCGTACTTCCGAATTGATCACTAATATCAAAACAGTGAAAGCATTTGCTAGAGAAGCTAGGGAACTGAAACGGCAAAAGCAACGTTTAGATCGTGAACTAACGGTGATTGAGCAGCGCATCCACAAAGGTTATACGATACTGGCTACTTGGCAAAGGACTGTAATTCAGTTTTGCGTATTTACAATTCTGGGTTTGACTTTAGCAGCAACATTAGATGGGAGAATTTCTCTCGGTCACTTTGTCATGACCTTAACTCTTTCTAGCATGGCTTATGCCGAATTAGAACCTATTAGTAATTTGGCAGAAGTTTTTGCCCGTCGTTATTCTCCCATGCTGCGGTTTCACGAATTTTTGCAAGAGCCAACTGCATCTGATTCAGCTAGTCTTTTAGAAGAGAGCAACCAGACAGAATCACCTTATAAATTTACTGGAAAAGTTGAGTTATCACACCTCAGTTTTGGATATGATGCCAAGCGTCAAGTTTTGCAAGATATTAACTTGTTGATTGAGCCATACCAAACAGTGGCGTTAGTAGGGCGTTCCGGTTCTGGTAAGTCGACTTTAGTGAAATTGCTGTTGCGATATTTTGAACCTCAAGAAGGTCAAATTCTGATTGATGGTCAAGATATTCGGACTTTAGATGTGGGTAAGTATAGACGGAGATTAGCGATCGTTCACCAAGAAGTAGACGTTTTCAACGGTACTATATTGGATAACCTCACCTACGGCAGACCAAATGCCACTTTGGAGCAGGTTCAGGAAGCCTGTAGAATTGCTAGAGTCGATGAAGTAGTGCAGCATTTACCCAAAGGTTATTACACCGTCGTGGGGGAACGAGGTGTCAGGTTATCTGGAGGACAAAGACAACGGTTGGGAATTGCTAGGGCGTTGTTAGTGGAACCAGATGTACTGATTTTTGACGAAGCCACCTCTAGCTTAGATTATGAATCTGAGCGTTCAATTCAGCTAGCGATGCGATCGATTCAAGGCACTTGCACCACCATCGTAATTGCCCACCGTCTAAGCACAGTGCGAGAAGCCGATAAAATTGTCGTTCTAGAGCAAGGAAAGATTGTAGAAGTCGGTAGCCACGACGAACTCTTGCGTCACGAGGGTATTTATCGCCGCTTACACTCCCTGCAAGAAACAGGAGAACTCCTGAGTTAGGCGAGAATACACATTTTCACATTTTGGATATTGGATTTTAGGCTTGCTGGATTAAAGTATGAATCTGGATGTAGAGACGTAGCAGTGCTACGTCTCTACAAGGATTTTGGTATTATGCAAAATCATTTTCATACATGGAATCAGCAACGCCGGATTTCAATACTTTTCGGTTAAGCATTTTTAACTCGGAATCGGGTAAAGGGTAAAGGGTAAGGGTTAAAGGTTTTTTCTTTCCCTTTTTCCCTTTCCCCTTTTCCCCTTAACCGAGAAGTATTGCGCCGGATTTTAGATTGTTCCCACAAATCAATCCGCTTGAAAAAAGTCGACCTTATTATTAATAAGATCGACTTTTTTCCAATTGTACCCAACAGTATTTTGTACCACACTGGAAATTCTGAGCCACCAGTCATAATGTATAAGCTAATCGGCATTTAAATTGCAAAGTAAGTCACTTGAGAGCTACTTAACTTAATCCTCGCTTACTCTGATTAAATATGTGGCTAATCTCTCTGCCGTCCATCTACCAAATTCATAACCGAAATCTAATGGTTCTTTATCAACCGTTTTTAATAACAGTTCGATGTATTCAGGAGTTGCTTTCCAATAATGCTCCTCGCTAAACTAAGATTTGCTCTTATCGGCTTCATTCTGGGCCGCCTCACTGTATTTCTTATATAGTTGAGTCCGAATCTTAGCTTCCTGATAACGGCTGTGGGTTTGTGGTACCGTGCCCATTAAATCTGAAGCCCGTTGCCACCTAGCGGCAATCTCTAGCCACTGAGTTGAGCTTGTGGCTGTTTTACCAGATGCAGAAGCTTGGTTGGCAATTCGCACAGAGACTGCAAATGGGTCATCAGATAGTTCAGAAAAGCTATTGTTAGGATTACCCGATGGAGTTTGGGTTTTCTTCTCGTTAGGATTTTCTGTAGTTAAAGATTTGGAGGTTTCTAATTGCATTAGGTTTTTCAGTTGATTACCTAACTGGGCATAAACAACCCAACTTAGCAGCAATAGTGAGCATAAACCAGCCGCTACTAATGTTTTTGTTTTAGGTTTGTTTTGGTGTTTTTCTTTGTTAATAAGTACTAAAGGACGAGAGACTGGAGTTTTAGGGAAATTTGGTTTTCCTAGTTCAGCTTGAGCTTCTGTAAAATCCTTAATTAGTTGCTTTACAATATTGGGCTGAATTAATGCAATTTCCTGTGACCAAAGCAATTGGTTATCGCGATCATTATCTATTTCCTTTAACCACAGTAATTGTTGCTCCCGAACAATTCGACTGTTGATATTGACTCGGCGAATGTGACGCGGGGCAATAGAATTAAGGATTTGCTGGATTTGTTCCACGAGGGAAGATTGCTCAAGTTGCTCTACCCTAGCCGCCTCACACAGAAGTTGTAAGACACCATCAGAAAAAATGGCTCTAGTTCTGACACCAGACTTGGCTAGCTTTTCGTTCAATAGCTGAATAATCGCAGCAACGCTACCTTGGTGAGCTTGCCAAACGATATCATTTATCCGGTCTACCATCTCAAATTTAGTGATAGCTCTTCCACCCTGACTGATTAACGTATTCATTAATTTAGGGACTCTTTTCTACTGACCTTGATCTTGTTTTCGATTTTACGAGTAAAAAGATGAGTTGCCAAATAAAATCATAAATATAGAGTTTCCCTTTTCGCTTCGGCAAGAACGCTCATCGCACTAAGTTAATTTGACACTCTCGCATCTTGAAAGCGTAGAATTCTTTGGCTGAAACTTGGCTTTCAGGATAACGTTCATGCTGGCGGACGAGCTACCTGTTTGACATAGTACATGATGATGTCTTTTAGCGTAGGCGTAGCCCGCCATAGGCATCGCCTTTGCTTATGCGATCGGGCAAAACACCTGCCAAGAGCGATCGCTTGCTCTATGGCTAAATAGCATCAGGATCAACACCTAGCGATCGCAAATGTTCTTTCAACCTTTCCACCTGTGACTGGGCTTGTTCCCTCGCCAATCTTTCCTGTTTCAGCGCCTCTGCCAACTCCTCTGGAATTAGCAACTTTTCCCCAGTGTCTTCTCGATAAAAACCAATCAGTTGCCCCTCTACTTGCAAGCGCAGCTGCAAAGGTTCACATCGACTATCTGTAATTGGCTCATACACCTCGCCTCGCAGCCGATACCCTTGCAATTGCTCCTTAATCCACTCTCCCTTGGGATCAAATAACCAGTATTCCAGTACCCCCAACTGTTCATACAGCGTCTTCTTGAAACCCGTATCCTGGTTTTTAGTGCCCTCCGAGGTCATCTCAAAGATTACTACAGGTACTTGTCCCTCTTCCCATATCTTGTAATTATCCCGGCCTCCAGGAGCAACATTAAAAATCACCATTACATCTGGAGCTACCCGTAATCTCGGAAAACCCTGAGCATAATAAAGAAACTGGTTACTCAAAACCGTTGCTTGCCTATCGAGCAAATATTGCCTCAATACTTCTAAAGTTGCCAGTAGGGCACATAAATGAACATAACTTTCTGCCAAAGGTTCACCATCCGAGCTTGGGTAAAAAACTTCTGTTGGTTGAGAACTAGGTAAGAGGCTAGTCACGTCGCTTCGCTCCGAATTCAAAATTCAAAATTCAAAATTAACAATCCCCATAAATAAATTTAGTTACTGCGTATCATTTTTTGCTTCGGTCATAATTAGCTACCTGATTAAGAGGATGGGTGCATGATTATATTATCTCAGAGGCTTTTGCTGATATTTCTGGAACTGTCACGCCGCCAGATATTGTTCATAAACCAAACAAAATAGCTGTATTAAAATAATTTTCTGAGTAATTCTCGCTTTTTTTGCCTTTTTGTCAGAATGGCAAGATTATTCAGCACAGCGATCGCTACATTAGAAGATATATAAATCAAAATCATTGTTGATTTTTATTCGTTCGCAGTTCACACAAAACCATGAGTGCAAGTACCATTATTTCAGACAATCCCCTACTTCAAGGCACTGGTTTACCTCCCTTTGCAGAGATTAAACCAGAACGAGTAGTACCAGCCTTCAATCAGTTGTTGGCAGAACTTGACCAGCAGCTTGCCACCTTAGAGTCTAATGTACAGCCTACTTGGAGTGGTTTAGTAGAACCCTTAGAAAAGCTGACAGAACGGCTTACCTGGAGTTGGGGGGTAGTGAATCATTTAATGGGTGTTAAAAATAGCCCAGAACTGCGCGAAGCTCATGAAATCGTACAGCCACTAGTTGTACAATTTATCAACAAGCTTGGTCAAAGCAAACCTATCTATAATGCTTTTAAGGCACTCCGCACCAGTGATAGTTGGGCAACCTTAGAATTAGCCCAACAGCGCATTGTAGAAGCCGCTATTCGAGATGCAGAACTTTCTGGTGTTGGCTTAGAAGGAGAGGCAAGAGAGCGTTTCAACGCCATCCAAATGGAGTTAGCAGAACTTTCTACCAAATTCTCTAACCATGTACTTGATGCCACTAAAGCCTTTAGCTTAACCCTAACAACACAAGCGGAAATTGACGGTTTACCACCAAGCTTAGTGAGTTTAGCAGCCCAAGCGGCTCGTGCAGCTGGCGAAAGCAATGCCACACCAGAAAATGGCCCCTGGCGGATTACTTTGGACTTCCCCAGCTATGGCCCCTTCATGCAGCACAGTACCCGTCGAGATTTGCGCGAAAAGCTCTACAAAGCTCATATCACCCGCGCTTCTAGTGGGGATTTGGATAACAACCCCTTAATTGAGCGCATTTTGAAGTTGCGCCAAGAACTCGCAGATATACTAGGCTTTAAAAGTTTTGCCCAATTGAGCCTAGCTAGTAAAATGGCTCCCAACGTTGAGGCAGTCAACGCCCTATTAGAAGAACTACGCCGCGCTAGTTATGATGCTGCTATCAAAGACTTGGCAGAACTCAAAGCTTTTGCAGCAGCACAGAAAGCAGCAGAAGCTGAGGATTTAAAACACTGGGATATCAGCTTTTGGGCAGAACGCCAACGAGAAGCAAAATTTGCCTTTACCGCTGAAGAATTGCGTCCCTACTTCCCTCTTCCCCAAGTGTTAGACGGCTTATTTGGGCTAGTCAAGCGGCTGTTTGGTGTCAGTGTCATCTCTGCCGATGGTCAAGCGCCAGTATGGCATGAGGATGTCCGTTATTTCCAAATTGCTGACGAAACTGGTTCTCCTATAGCCTACTTCTACTTAGACCCTTACAGCCGTCCGTCTGAGAAACGCGGTGGTGCTTGGATGGATGTGTGCATCAATCGGGGCAAAATCACTGAAAATGGTGTGACTACTATCCGCTTACCTGTAGCTTATTTGGTTTGTAATCAAAGCCCTCCTGTAGATGGTAAGCCTAGTTTGATGACTTTCTATGAAGTAGAGACTTTGTTCCACGAGTTTGGTCATGGATTGCACCACATGCTTACCAAGGTTGACTATCCCGGAGCCGCAGGCATCAATAACGTGGAATGGGATGCAGTGGAATTACCTAGTCAGTTTATGGAAAACTGGTGTTATGAGCGACCCACTTTCTTTGGAATGGCGAAGCATTACGAAACCGGGGAAGCCCTACCGGAGCATTATTATCAAAAGCTGCTAGCGGCGCGTAATTATATGAGTGGATCTGCTACGTTGCGGCAAATTCACCTGAGCAGTCTTGATTTAGAGCTACACTACCGTTATCGCGCTGGTGGTAATGAAACTCCATCAGATGTGCGTCATCGAATAGCTAAGACTACTACCGTTTTACCACCACTTCCAGAAGATTCAATTTTATGTGCTTTTGGACATATTTTTGAGGGTGGTTATGCCGCAGGTTACTACAGTTACAAGTGGGCCGAGGTACTGAGTGCTGATGCTTTTGCCGCTTTTGAAGAAGCTGGGCTAGAAGATGAAGAAGCTATAAAAGCTACAGGTCAGCGTTATCGGGATACAGTGCTAGCACTTGGTGGCGGTCAGCATCCGATGGAGGTGTTTAAAACTTTCCGCGGTCGTGAACCAAGTACGATCGCTTTGCTTAGACACAATGGTTTAGTCAGTGCTGCTGTAAACTAAACACATGTTTGTAGGGACGTTGCATTGCAACGTCCCTACTCGCATCAAATTTTTACCAACAATCCTTAGCGATCGCCAAGCTGCGGAATATCAGTTGTAGTGTAAGAATTCAGCACCCAGGAGTCAGAAGTCAGAATTTAAAAGGAATGCAGTTGGAAACACCATCTGCTGTAATTAGTTTCTAATCTACCTTTCAAGTATCTCTGTTATAGATAGACGAATATAGCAAAGCGATCGCTTATAGTCGTGATGGAAAGTCTAAAAGCATCGTCTGAAACCCTTATTATTATTTCGTCAACTTTCATTCATTTTTTGGTCTACCGACAGTGGCTCCAAAAATAATAATTACTCGAACAAGAAACTAACAATTATGCCATCTACTGAACCTACTCCCAATGAGCTAAATGAGGCTGTGACTCCACTAATAACCCCATCTCTTGATGAGGAAGTAAATCCTGATACCGAGCCGCATACTGAAATTGCAGAACCATCTGCGATATTCCAAGCTGTTGGGATAATTGTTGGGGAGGTGAACTTAGGTGAGGATGGGAAAAACACTATTACTATCGGTCGTTCTCAATACCCACTTTTCTCTATTCCCAAAAAACGCAAAGTATTTGACGCTCTCACCAAAGAAATAGAAACTACTGGCAACCTAACTCAACGACTGGTGGTTTATCCAAAAGCAATTCATTTTCCGCGTAAAGAGGAACCCCATCAAATTGCTTTTCAGTTAGTGGGCTTTGACAGGGGGAGAGAACAAGAGACAGTTTCAGGGGAATTAGATGATCTGGAGTTTAAATTCTCAGGACTGTGGCAGTTTATTCCCGTCTGCCCTACTCCCTGCATTTCTGTTTTCCGCAACTTTACTCGTGAAAGATTGGAATATATTAAGCAAGCCGAGCCAGCCCGCAAGGTGAAATTCATGAAGGCTAGCCATGTACCAATGCTATGGAAAGATGCACCCCTTCGCCCCTTCAGATTTAATCCCAAAGCGCCCAAAGAAGACCAAGGACACCCAGCATTTGTCACCCTAAAAGCAAAATTTTTACCAGGGCGTGATGTTTTTGCTTTTGTGGCGCTATTAGCTCCACCCCAGGAAACTGCACCCAGATTTCTCAAAGCATCCAAAAAGGATAAAGCTACAGTGCTGCAAGAGTCCAAAAAGTATCAAGCCACAGCGAAGCCAAGAGACAATAGCGATCGTCAAGAGCGTAGCCATCAAGTGCAAAAACAAGTGCAAAAACCAATTCTCAAAAAGAACCGTGATCAGGATGGGACTGAAAAAGCTTGAAAAATGTCAGTAGCATCAGCACGCTTATTCCCTATTGCCTATTCCCTTATCCCAACAACAATTATTTACGCCAACTTACTTATCACTTGTACAAAATTAATACGTAGTTATAATCCAATGATTACAGCACACAAATAACTTAGTGTGCTTTTAGCAAAAAGAGCGTGACAAGATTAAATAAGACCGAATTCCTCTCACACTTGGGAGTCGGTTGGACTAAAACAAGTAGAAATGATGGCTTGATTGCTTTCGGCAGACGCACGCTGCCTCTTAAATGGCATCTTGTGTTACTCGTGGCAGGGGCTTTACTCCCAGTTGTACTTTTTGCTGTTGCTGTTGTACACAAACTTTCACTCAAGGAGCGTGCGGCATCAGAGCGCCGCTTGGTTCTAGCGACACGCAATCTCACCGAAAATGTAGAGCGCGAAGTTTCCAGCACAACCAGGACTCTCCAAGCACTGGCAGCCTCTGATCGACTTGACCAAGGTGATTTAAAAGGCTTTTATAACGAGGCGGAGCGCACAGTGCAGACGCAGCCGACTTGGTTAAGTGTGATCCTCCTAACGCCTGATGGACGACAGGTTTTGAATACCTTTCGTACCTTTGGCACTTCACTACCTTTGGCGAATGAGCCTGAAAGTGTGCGACGTGTTGTCGAAACGCGCCAGCCAACAGTGGGTTATCTCGCCTTGGCACGTCTCAAGCGAAAATGGGCTTTCCCCGTCCGTGTTCCAGTAATACGCGGCGGCAAGCTACGGTATGTACTTACCGCCCTCATCACCTCAGAAGCAGTAATTAGCGTCGCCAAGGCTCAGACACCTATGGATGGAGAGTGGACACGTACTGTCGTTGACGGTCAGGGTGTTGTTGTAGCCCGGACTCGCAATCCTGAGCGCTTTGTGGGGCAACGGGGTACGCCATCTTTTCTGAAGCGAATCGCGTCAACAACCGAGGGAATTTACCGCGAGACCACCTTGGAGGGAAGGCCAGTGTACGTTGCCTTCAGGCGAGCCAATTTCTCTAATTGGACGACCGCCCTCGTCGTTCCCATTGAAGTTATTGAAAGTCCAGCTCACCGCGCGATGTGGCTCGTTGTTGGATCTGGCTTGGCGTTGCTTGTGGTAAGTGGCGTGGGCGCTCTCGTCCTCTCGCAGTGGATTTCTCAGGGCATAGCCTCGGCTGCTTGTGCCGCAGAAGCACTTGCCAAAGGTGAATATCCGCGCATCAGTCCCTCATTTATTAAGGAAGTAGCCTTGTTAGGCCAAGCCTTAGAATTTTCAGCTGACCTTCTTCAAGAGCGAGAGCGTGAGCGGGACGAACACTTAAGGCAGTCCGAAGCAGCGCGGGCTGAGGCCCAGACCGCTAACCGCCTCAAAGACGAGTTCTTAATTACCGTCTCGCATGAACTCAGAACCCCTCTTAACGCCATCTTCGGCTGGGCCCAGTTGCTACGTGCTGGAAAGCTTAACCAAGAAAAGACACAGCACGCGATCGCTACCATCGAGCGGAACGCTAGAGCACAGGCACAACTGGTGAATGACCTCCTCGATACATCGCGGATCATCATTGGGAAACTCCGTCTCGAACCACAGCCGCTAAATTTAGCGATCGTAATCGTCAATGCGCTCGATTCGGTGCGCCACGCCGCTGAAGTTAAAGGCATCGATTTACAGCTACAACTTGCCAATGTGGAACCTGTCTTAGGAGACCAAAATCGGCTTCAGCAAGTACTATGGAACCTGCTCTCGAACGCGGTTAAATTCACGTCTCAGGGTGGGCTGGTTGAAGTAAAGCTTCAGCAGACTAACTCACTTGTCGAAATTATAGTGCGCGATACTGGGGTGGGTATTAAGGCAGAATTCCTGCCATACGTCTTTGAGCGCTTCCGCCAGGCCGACGGCTCAACGACAAGGGAGTTTGGTGGCTTGGGGCTAGGTCTGGCGATCGTCCGTCACTTAGTCGAGCTTCACGGTGGGACAGTGGGGGCTGATAGTGATGGTGAGGGCAAGGGGGCAACTTTCACTATTAGACTTCCCTCGATTGCCCGCCGGGACAGCATTAGCGTTCCACCGATGATATCTGCCGATGGCACATTTTCACCATACAAAAGCCTGCACGGTCTTCAGGATGTGCGGGTGTTAGTAGTTGATGACGAACCTGACGCTCGATATCTCGTTTCAGCAGTACTCATGGAGCAGGGAGCAGAAGTGCGTGCCTGTGCTTGTGCAGCAGAAGCACTAAAAGAGGTCTTAGCTTGGAAACCTACCGTGATCCTTTGCGACATCGGTATGCCACAAGAGGACGGCTATGATTTTATCCGAAAAGTCAGGGAGTGGGAGATTGACGTAGGTGGACAAATCCCCGCCGTAGCGGTAACAGCCTTTGCACGGGAAGAAGATAGGCTCAAGGCGATTTCCTGTGGCTATCAAACACACTTCCCCAAACCGATTGAACCAACACAGTTGGCTGCTGTAGTCGCTAGCCTAGTGGAAAAAATTAAACGGTAAGTACAAACAACGCAACTACTCCCAATACGGTTCGGATAAGGTTTTTTGATGACACGCCCTAGATCGCAAAGACGCGATAAATCGCGTCTCTTGCCTTAACCGAACCGTATTGCAACTACTCCCACTTGGTGTAGAAGTTAGACTTTGGGTTTAAGTTGCTTAACAGTCTTGCGCTCCTCTGTGGTCAAGACGCTCCAAACACTAGATTTAAATTCATCTGTCCGGCCTTCTAATAGTGAGTCAATCATTTCCCAAGACTGATCTTCAATGCACTCCCTAATCAGTTTGGCATTGACAATTGTCAAAAAACCTTATTTTTGTAATACCAATCGAACTTGAAGAATAACACTCCGGTAGATAGAAGAGACACTTAACAGAGTATGAGACATTAATTTCGTAAGAAAAAACACAATCTGTAAACTAGCCGTTCAAAATTTGAAAGACAATTGATTCAATTTGAGCGATGGTATGCAGCAAGATAATCACAACCTATGAGCAAACGAGTAATTGTAGTTGGGGCTGGGTTGGCAGGATTGACGGCTGCTTATGAACTCACTTGTGCTGGCTTTGATGTGCAACTGTTTGAAGCCCGCGAGCGATTTGGAGGAAGAGTCCAAACGGTTTCTCTTGGCGCAGAACAGCATGGCGAATTAGGTGCAGAGTTTGTCGATGATAACCATACTGCATTGATATCCTATGCCACTCAATTCAACCTCAAGCTTGAGCCTGCCTTTAAGTTTCCAGATGACATCTGCTATTACATTGATGGTAATTTCTCTACTCAAAAAACGCTGACCGCTCAACAGCAAGCTTCCTTAAATGATTTGTATGAGCAGTTAGACCAATTGTTGACACAGCAAGCCGATCCTGCCCAAACGTTAGCCGAGTGGCTCACCTCACACTCCACTGATCCTTTTGCCTGTAAAGTTGTCCGTCAGCAATCCTATGGACTGTATGCTGCCGATCCGGAGGCGATTGGAGTTGGCTTTTTTGCTTACAGTGGAACTTCGGGCGATCGCAATTTGCGAATTCGAGGTGGTAGTAGTCAACTTGCAATGTCATTTGCTCACTTTTTGGGCGATCGCATCCATCTTAATACCCCAGTTCGGCGGATTCAGCAGCAAGAACAAACCATTTCCGTGAGTTTAGAAACGGTTCAGGGACAGGTGGAAGTATTTGCCGACTGGATTGTTGTCACAATTCCCTGGAGTGTTTTGCGCCATTTGTCTATTGAAGTTCCGCTTACAGAGGCACAGCGAGAGGCGATCGCTCACTTGTCTTATGGGGTATCGATTAAGACTTTACTTCAGTACTCCAACCGTTTTTGGCAGCAATCCAGTTGGGGGTTAGTCGTGGGAGAAACACCTTATCAAACGGTCTGGGAATCTACCGTAACTCAGCCAGGTGAAGCCGGAATTCTTGCTTGTACAAGCAGTGGGACACCTAGCCGAAATGTTGCTGGACACTCTGTTGAATTAGCACAACAAACAGTATCCACGCTTAAGCCAAAAGCTCCCAAAGCGATTGCAACTGCAACTCATGACTGGAGTGCTGATCCCTGGTCACAAGGATCTTACTGCTACTTTGCTCCTAGAGACTTGAAAAGCTGGCGCTCTGACTTACCGTACTCTGCTGGACGAGTCATTTTTGCAGGAGAACATAGCGCTCCCGTTGAATATTGTGGCTATATGGAGGGAGCCATTCGCAGTGGACAACGAGCAGCAGCGCAAATTTCGGCTTTCGTGATTACATGAAACGCAGATTTTTCATACTTTTTTACAGATCATTGCGGTAAATATTTAAAAGCTAAGGAATGTACCCTCAGATCGAAATTCTTACTATAGGTCAATACGCTTGGGTTAAGGGCTACTGGCAAAAATTTTGGGTTTTCGAGACGCGATAAATCGCCGTCTCTACAAGTGTTT
>NZ_JAYGHD010000386.1:0-14344 GCF_034932245.1 Nostoc sp. UHCC 0251 | reverse complement strand
AGCCTTAAGAATGGTGCGTTACGGCTTACGCCTAACACACCCTACAAATATTTAGTTTTTTCAGAAATCAAATATGATTCCTATAGATAGTCAGCAACGCCCAAAATTTAGTTCTACGCTGGCACGACAAATTTTTCACTACCAGCTAGTCCAAAAGCAGCATGAATGACTTGCAAAGCTTTAACACCTTGCTCTTGTGCCACGACACAGCTAATTTTTATTTCTGAGGTGGCAATCATTTGAATATTAATTTGGTGTTCGGCTAGTGCTTCAAACATTTTTGCGGCTACGCCTGGTTGTCCCACCATACCTGCACCTACAATACTTACCTTAGCGATCGCACTATCTAAAACAACTTCACCCCATCCTAATTCTGCTGCTACTTGGGTAAGCATTTTTTTTGCACTTTCCCCGTCTATCCGCGAGACTGTAAAGGCAATATCTCGTCTGGGAACACCATCAATCACCCGACAGCGCTGAGATTGGATAATCATATCAACGCTGATATTATGCTGCGCTAATAATCCAAACAACTTCGCCGCCATCCCCGGCCGATCTGGCAATTGGCGAATAGCAAGACGCGCTTGGTTCAAATCGAGAGCGACACCGCGAACGGGAGAAGTGGGGAGTGGGGAGTGGGGAGTGGGGAGTGGGGAGGATAAAAAAATTAATTTATTTTCCCCTGCTTCCCCTGCTTCCCCTGCTTCCCCTGCCTCCCCTGCTTCCCCTGCTTCCCCTGCTCCCTGCCCCCCTGCCTCTATCTCAAAGGCGCTACGGAGTGCGTTGACGGCGCGATCGCATTCAACTGCATCAACTACGCAACTTACTTTCACTTCGCTGGTGGAAATCATTTGGATATTCACGCCTGCTTCTGCCAAGGTGGCGAACATCTTTGCAGCTACACCAGGACGCCCAATCATTCCCGCGCCTGCGATGCTGACTTTGGCAATGTTATGTTCCACCATTACCTCGGCTTCGTCAGATTTGGGGTTAGATTGACTCCTCAGTGCTGGGGCGATCGCTGCTGCTACTGCTTCTGCTCGTTTTAATATTGGTGTGGTGACAGTAAAGGCAATGTCATTACTGTTACCTTCATGAACTGACTGAATAATCAAATCTACGTCTACTTTTTGCCGAGAAATTTCGCCAAATAATCTTGCTGCTACGCCTGGTTTATCGGGTACACGCAACAAAGCCACCTTTGCTTGGTCAGTGTCAAATTCTACAGCATCCACCGGACGGGCAATTTCTAGATTGATCAGCGATCGCCCTTGGGGTTTGGCTGATGTTACCCAAGTACCGGGGGCATCCGTCCAGCTAGACCTAACTACTAAGGGAACACCATAGTTGCGAGCAATTTCTACAGCGCGGGGATGTAGCACTTTTGCGCCTAAGCTAGCTAGTTCCAACATTTCATTACAGGTGATGGCATCCATCAACTGGGCTTCGGCAACTAAGCGGGGGTCTGTAGTTAAAATCCCTGGTACATCTGTATAAATTTCACAAAAATTTGCTTGTAATGCGGCTGCGATCGCCACCGCCGATGTGTCAGAACCACCACGCCCCAAAGTTGTAATTTCCATTTCTCCGGCGCTGGATGTGCCTTGAAAGCCTGCAACTACAACTACTTTACCTGCATTGATGTGACGAGTTAGGCGAGTAGTTTCAATATGCAAAATCCGAGCGCGGCTGTGTTCTGCTTCGGTAACAATTCCTACCTGAGCGCCAGTCATCGAAATTGCGGGTTGTCCAAGTTCCTGCAAAGCCATACTAAGTAAGGCGATGGTGACTTGTTCCCCAGTGGAAAGCAGCATATCCATTTCCCGGCGGTTAGGATTTGGAGAAATTTCATTAGCGAGTTTGACAAGTCCATCGGTAGTTTTGCCCATTGCCGAAACCACTACTACAAGCGAGTTTCCAGCTTTAACGGTATTGTAAACTCGTTGTGCAACAGCTTGAATCCGTTCGACTGAACCGACAGATGTACCACCGTATTTCTGAACTATGAGCGCCATAACTTTTATGCAATCAATTGTGTCTGCTTTGATTAATGCCCCCGCCGGGTCAGAAAGCCTTGAAGACTTATCAGTTATATAGTTTACTAAATATCGCGCAGAATGCCCCATCTAATCTTCAGCCTTATGCACGAAATCTTTAACTCTAACGTTTGTGGCGACTAATGCAAGTCCTTAATTGAGCATCTGCATATTTATAGCAACAGCCAAGGTAATTAGGACATCAACAGATGATAAAACTTAGACACAAAAAAACTTTTCACCCAGTCCCCAGTCCCCAGCCCCTTGCTATATAAGCTATGACTAAAGATTATTCAAAAACTACATCTTCATAAAGTGCTGCCATTGTTTCCTCAAAATCCACGCTGTTGAGTCGAAATGATTTATCTTCTGCTGTGTAGGATTGTAAAACCCAGAGTCTCTGCTCATTACGTCGAAAACACTCGACTCGCTGACGTTTTGTATTAATTAAAACATACTCTTGCAGACTTTCCAGCGTTTGATAATCGGCGAATTTGTCGCCCCGGTCAAAGGCTTCGGTAGAATTAGATAAAACTTCGACAATTAAACAGGGAAATCTTTTATAAGCTGGCGTTTCTTGATCTCGTTGGTCGCAAGTAACCATAACATCGGGATAATAAAAGCGATTTAGAGATTCAATTCTGGCTTTCATGTCAGCGATGTAAACACGACAACCAGAGCTGCGTACATGATTACGGAGGAGAGCGAACAGGTTCCCAGCAATGGTAACGTGTGGGTCAAGCGCCCCAGCCATCGCGTAGATATAGCCGTCGATATATTCATGTTTGACAGGGTTTTCTTCCTCTATTTGGAGGTACTCTTCAGGGGTAAGGTAGTTCTGTTGGGGTGAGGTTATCATATTTGCAACTTCAAGGTTTAAACGATGCTGATTTTTAGGGTGAAGTTAGTATTTTAAGTAAGTTGGCACAATAAATTCAAACTATATGAATAAAAATGAATTAAGCTAAAACCCTTATGCCTATTGCCTATTGCCTATTGCCTATTGCCTATTGCCTATTGCCTTATCCCAACGATAATTATTTACGCCAACTTACTTATTTATTTTGTACCAAATAAGCGATCGCCTGCATCTCCCAACCCAGGAATAATATAACCATGTTCATCCAAATGGTCATCAATGGCGGCTGTATACAATGGCACATCTGGATGTATTTCACAAAAATGCTTAATACCTTCCGGTGCAGCGAGTAAACAGACAAATTTAATTGATAAAGGATTAGTTGATTTTAGCCGTTCTACAGCTGCCACAGCCGAATTCCCAGTGGCCAGCATTGGGTCTACCACGAGCATATCTCGTTGGTCAACATCATGAGGAACTTTGAAATAATACTCAACAGCAATTAGGGTTTTCGGATCACGGTATAAACCAATATGCCCCACCCGTGCTGATGGCATCAACTCCAGCATCCCATCCAAAATTCCCTGTCCTGCACGCATCACAGAAACTAGCACCAACTTTTTCTCAGGAGCAAGCATGGGTGCATTCATCGCGGCTAGTGGTGTTTTAATTGGTTCATATTTAAGCGGGAAATCCCGTGTGACTTCATAAGCTAACAACAAGCTAATTTCTTTAAGAAGAGTGCGAAATTCCGTTGTGCTAGTTTCAGCTTTACGCATCAGCGTTAATTTGTGCTGAATCAATGGGTGTTCAATTAGTGTTACTTGGTTGTGCATATTTTAGTCAATAATTATTTGATGTAGCAATCCCATTTGAGTTGTGAAATTAGTTGCGGGGGTAGGCAATAGGCAATAGGCAATAGGCAATAGGCAATAGGCAATAGATTTTTTTTTACGAATGATTTAGGATTGCTATAGCTGATTTTTTTCAGCGTCCCGCCTACTTTATAAAGGCACTTTACTGAAATTACTTAATCGCTTGCGTTTTCCATTCCAAAATTTAGAAATTATTTCAAGCTAAAATACTGTGCCATCACTATCGATTTGGATAGGGGATGTACCAGCTATTCTGAGTTCAGCAGCAATTTTGCGCCCAGCTGTCCAGGTTCCCCCTTGCAGGATTTTCACTAGTGGTAATTCTTCGGGACTCATGCCCAACTTTTGGCGGACTGTGGCGGCAATTTGATCCAAAAGAATTACGGTCAAAGCACGCCATTCAACTATAACTTCTGATCCTACTGAGTGGGGCGATGCCTGCGGCGGGCTACGCCTACGCAAAACATCTGGATGTTTCGGATTAATCAGCCCCAAATCAATACACAATCCCCCATTCCGATATTCTGGTAATCCAGTCAGGGCATCTAAACCAGTAATTACCAAACCGAGTTCCTGTAGTGGTTCTAATAAAGAGTATGTCAGCCACTGAGACAATTTGTGAAATGGCACTAAACCATCATCCGCAACTGCTGGATGTTGCCAAACATCTCCCAAATTCACCCCAGCAATTTCTAATCTGCTAGGCCAAATTTCACTCAGTCCTTCTAAAACTGCATTGAAAACAGTTGTAGCTGCTAACTGTCCGTTTTGAGATTTGCCCAAAAGATAATTTACCAAATTCCCTGGACGGGGGTTTTCATTTCCAAATAAATTCGGTGAATCAACTAAAACTTGACCTAATTTTTGTAATAATTTCAACCGCCCAGGAATTCCCACCAAAGGATTATTTGTATTTACCTGAAACCCAGCTTTAAGTTCTGCTTCTGTAAATACTTGCAATCTTTGAGCATCTACCTGAGGCAAATTATGGCTCGAAAAAGCTCCTTGACAAAACATTTGGAAACTGGCTACAGCCAACCCTTCCGATCGCACCAAATTTAATCCAGTCTCCTGCTCATCATAACGCCAATCATTCCCCGCCCCTGCATCTAACAATACGCTGACAATTGCCAAATCAAACTTAGCAGCAGCTTTTTCCAGAGGCGTTAGTCCTGCTAGCTGGCTATCTAACTGGGTTAAACGCGATACACCTCCAACCTCAAAATGTCGCCAACGACTATGAAACGGAATTTCGAGATCCGGGTACTCGCCGCGCATGACTTCAACTACATAATCTGCTACTTTAGTCAACTGCGTTAAATCACAAGTAAAATAACGCGACTGTCCCTCAATTACCAATGCAAACAGTTGCCCACAACGTTCCCGAATCGCCGTTGGAGAACGAAGATATGCAATCAATTCTTCTTTGTCATTTGTCATTAGTTATTCTCCCCCTGCTTCCCCTGCTTCCCCTGCTTCCCCTGCTCCCCCTGCCTCCCCTGCCTCCCCACTCCCTATTCCACCAACCCTCGTCCCTTCACCTCAGCCAAACCATCTGCATCTAATACATCCCCTGTAGTGTAATATCCAGCAGCCTTCTTAGCCTCCATTTCTACCCGTGCATCTGGGGGAATCAAATCCTCTGGAATTGGTATCCTTTCCACAATCTCAATTCCCGACTGAATTATAGCGTTGTACTTCATATTGCTCATCGACACCATCCGATCAATGCGGGTGATGCCCAACCAATGCAACACATCCGGCATCAATTCTTGAAAGCGCATGTCTTCCACTCCGGCGACACATTCTGTACGGGTAAAGTAGGCATCAGCGCGATCGCCTCCTTCTTGACGCTTCCGGGCGTTGTAAACTAAGAATTTCGTCACTTCACCTAAAGCGCGACCTTCTTTGCGGCAATAGACAACTATACCGACACCGCCTTCTTGTGCCGTTTGGACACACACTTCAATTCCATGTACCAGATAGGGGCGACAGGTGCAGATATCTGAGCCAAACACATCAGAACCGTTGCATTCATCATGAACCCGCACCGCTACAGGTTTATTGGGATCTGCGATCGCAGCTATATCACCGATAATATATACTGTCACACCCCCAATTGGCGGCAAAAACACCTCCAAATCTGATCGCGTCACCAATTCGGGAAACATCCCCCCAGTTTGCTCAAATAAAGCGCGACGCAAGTGTGATTCTGCAATGCCAAAACGCTTGGCAATTCCTGGTAAATACCAAACAGGTTCAACTGCGGCTTTGGTGACAACCAAATCACCGCCTGGTTTCATAATCTTGCCATCTACCTGCAAACGACCTTTATCTACTGCATCTTGCAGTTCTGGCATATTGATGTGAGCTTTAGTGATAGCGATCGTGGGACGAATATCATATCCCTGTTGGTAATAGGATGCAAAAACCTCAGATGCGATGCCTCCAAAGGGGTCGAGGGATACTATTTTATTAGGGTCAGCCCAACTAGGATGAGGCCCGATATGCTCTACTGGGGATGTATTTGTCAGATCCGCTCGATGATCCGACTGCAAAGCACCGCTAGCCACTGCTAAAGCGCGATAAATCGCATAACTACCAGAATGAGTACCAATCACGTTGCGATGTGCCTGCTTAGTTAGCGTGGCAATAATCGGCCCGCGTTCCATAGGTTCGGCTGCTCCCCATTGAATAGGGATTGGTTTAGGGCCAAAGCTACTAGGATGGGAAGTAAGAACAATATGCCTGGAAACGTCATTTTGCTTTGGCATAGTCATTATTTTTTAAGGATGTTTTTATCAGCTATTACTCACTAGGGATCTGTCAACTACCTCTAGCCAGTTTTTATTTTTATGGCTCTAAATGACTAGCGTGGTATTAGTCATATTACTGAATACAATAAATAACACAGAAAATTCATAAATAGCAATTAATCAGTGCAAATTTAAAGATGACTTTAAAAATGAATTAATAGATATATTTTGTGAGAAAGTTAATACAAAGGTATATTCACTGATCTCAAATTCATGGATTCTTTATCTATCAATTCCTTACTTGAAGAGTTGAAAAACCCCGATGCCACAGTCCGGGATAAGGCAACCAGAAAAATCTGGCGGATTTGGTTTCAGCAAAAGGGAATCTATGGACTGGAAATAATTGATCGCAGTCAAAAGCTACTGGATGCAGGTGAAATTGCTGAAGCCGAAACAGCACTGACTGCACTAATCAAAGACCAGCCAGATTTTGCCGAAGCTTGGAATCGCCGAGCCTTTCTCTATTACAGTATTGGTGATTATCAAAAATCTCTGGCAGATTGTCAGATGGTTGTGCAGATAAATCCGATACATTTTGGGGCGCTTCACGGTATGGGTTTGTGTTATGCAGCACTAGGAGAGTATGGTGAAGCTATCAGAGCTTTTAAACGTGCTCTAGAAATTCAGCCCTATTCGCTAGTGAATCAAAAGTTGATTCTAGAATGTACATTTAGATTCACCTACAACGGCAAATAGGAGAGAGCATCATACTGTTTTATGAATCCGTCATCACCCTCATCAACAGCAGTTCATCGCCTTAGTCGCCGTAATTTTATTCAATACTGTTCTGTCTGGATTGGTAGTAGCTTCATTGCTGGTTGTACTAACAGCAACCAACTATCAACTAGTAATTCTGGGTTGGATAAAGTTACATTTGGCACAAACTGGATAGCACAAGCAGAACACGGCGGATTTTACCAAGCGAACGCCACTGGTATTTATAAAGACTATGGTTTAGATGTAACTATCAAAATGGGTGGTCCGCAGGTTCCCAGTGGTACTCAATTGTTGATGGGGGGTGCGGTAGATTTCTTCATGGGTTATGGCATAGATGCCGTGAATGCCATAGCACAAGGTATTCCCAAAATCACAGTTGCAGCAATTTTCCAGAAAGACCCTTGGTGTCTTATTGCACATCCCAACACAGCAATTAAAACCCTTGCCGACCTCAAAGGCAAACCAATTTATGTCTCTGCTTCTGCTAACATTACCTATTGGCCATTACTCGAAGCAAAGTATGGTTTTACCGAAGATCAGAAACGCCCTTACAACTTTAATCCGGCTCCTTTTCTGATTGACAAAAACTCAGCCCAACAAGGTTATATTACATCTGAACCCTTTGCGATTGAGAAGCAGGGTGGTTTTCAGCCAGTAGTATTTTTATTAGCAGATTATGGTTATCAACCTTATGCAACCACTATTGAAACAAAAAAAGAACTAGTAGAAAAAAATCCAGAATTAGTGCAGCGATTTGTTGATGCCTCAATTAAAGGTTGGTATAGCTACTTAGAAAATCCCCAACCAGGTAATCAGTTGATTAAAAAAGATAATCCAGAAATGACGGATGAGCAACTTGTCTATAGCCTTCAAAAGCTAAAAGAATATGGAATTATCCTTTATGATGCCGCAGAGAAACAAGGTATTGGGGCGATGAGTGACGCAAGGTGGAAATCACTCTTTGACAGCATGGTTGATACTAAGATTTCTAAATCTAACGTTAACTACCAGGAAGCATACACCTTGCAATTTGTGAATAAAGGGGTAGGCTATTACAAGAAGTAAGCCGCTTGCTATTCTCCAGATTTTTTGAATGAGTAACCGTACCATTATCACACTCAATCAGATTAGCAAGGTCTATACCAATGGCACTGTTGCCCTGCAAGACCTGAATTTAGCAATTCCAGAGTCGCAATTTGTCAGTTTAGTTGGCCCCTCCGGGTGCGGTAAAAGTACAGTCCTGCGCCTGATTGCCGGATTGGGGCGCATAAGTTCTGGTACTATTGATTGGGGTATAACTCAGCAAGCAAGAAAGCTGGCTTTTGTTTTCCAAGATGCCGCACTTATGCCTTGGGCAAACGTCAGGGAGAATGTCCGCCTACCTCTAAAGTTGGCGAAAATGTCTAAAAAAGATAGCCAAAAATTGGTGGAGCAGGCATTAGCACTGGTAAGATTAGAAGGTTTTGAGGAAAACTATCCCCGCCAATTATCAGGTGGGATGAAAATGCGGGTATCAATTGCTAGGGCATTAGTTACTCAGCCAAATGTTTTGTTGATGGATGAACCATTTGGCGCATTAGATGAAATTACTCGTAGCAAACTCAATGGTGATTTACTCGATTTGTGGCTTCAACAACGCTGGACGGTAGTTTTTGTTACTCACAATATTTACGAAGCAGTGTATTTATCAAATCGGGTGCTAGTTATGGGGACAAGTCCCGGAAGGATTGTAGCTGATGTAGAAATTGATGTTCCCTACCCCCGTAACCATGACTTTCGCACATCATTGCTGTATAACCAATATTGTCGGCAGGTTTCTCAGCATTTAGCCCAAGCTATAAGCTCTGTGCCAATTTAAAATTTTGAATTTTTATGCTATTTATCCGTCGTACCCAATCACAAAAGACATCGAGCAAGTTTCTTTCTGCTGACGTTTTGGCACCGATGGGAGTTGGAATTATAGCATTATTTTTATGGGATATATTTGTGCGGATAACACACCTACCTCCTTATATCCTTCCTGGCCCTTTATTAGTATTTAAAACCTTAATCACTGACTGGAACGAGCTTTTTCCATCACTATTAATTACACTGCAAATCACAGTCGTTGCTTTTATTGCTGCGGCTATTTCTGGTTTACTCATGGCGATTTTATTCACCCAAAGTAAATGGATTGAACGCAGTTTATTTCCTTATGCAGTAATTTTACAAACAACTCCGATAGTTGCGATCGCACCCTTAATCATTCTTTGGTTAAAAAATAACACTTTTGCCGCCTTAGTAGTTTGTGCCTGGATTGTCGCCTTTTTCCCCATCGTATCCAACACTACACTAGGACTCAACAGCGTTGACCGGAACTTGCTCAACCTATTTCAGCTTTACAAAGCTTCTCGCTGGCAAACTCTGCTATATCTCCGTTTACCCAGCGCCATGCCCTATTTCTTAGGTGGTTTAAAAATTAGCGGTGGTTTAGCATTAATTGGCGCAGTGGTTGCCGAATTTGTCGCTGGTACTGGTGGGGCAAAATCTGGCATTGCTTACCGGATTTTAATTTCTAGCTACAACTTACAAATTCCTCGGATGTTTGCGGCATTATTTCTCACAACTGGGTTGGGTGTATTAATTTTTGTCAGCTTGAGTGCCCTATCTGACTTTATATTAAGTAAGTGGCATGAAAGTGCAGTGAAACAAGAAAACTAGGCTTGTTTTTTATCACTCAACTCCTCTGTGTGCTTTTGCGTTACAAAATAAGAATTATGAATTTTTGCCTTTTTCAATTTGCGATCGTAACTGTGAATTTTCTTGATATTAAATTTCAATATTTCTTTGTTTCCAGTAATTTGGTTTGCGCTTACCATGCGCGATCGCAATAACCCAAATCACTTCTTCAAGCTCCGTATAAAAAATGAGATAGGGAAAACGTTGAATAGCATAACGACGTATTCCTTCAATCTTGTGTAGAGTTCCTAAGTTCGGATTTTCCTGAATTTTAAGAAAAACTTTTTCCACTTCAGACAGTAAATCTAGCCCCAAGCCTACTTTTTGAGCTTCATAGTAAGCTATTGCAGCATCAAGTTCCTTGCGAGCTTCGGTGTGGATAACAATAAATTTCACGAATACTTTTCTCGTAACTCAGAAAAAACTTGAGATGATGGTTCTCCAATAGCTGTTTTGCTATTAATATCCTCTAACCGTTGGGTTAATTCCGTATCCCAAGCATTTTCTATATTATCATCTATACCCTCATCTAGAGAATGAATTAAAAAGTACGCAATTTCAGCACGTTCTTTTGCAGAAAGCTGAGAAAGTTTGAGTTTAAGTTTTTCCGCAGTTTCATTCATGCTTTGGAGTCTCCTCAACAATTCTAATTATAAGCTCAACTATCTGGTCATAACTACTTTACAGGCTAATTGCGATCGCTATTATGTTTCCATATTAATAATAAAGTATGACGAAAACTTACTTAGATGCCCTGATTAATAAGTTATGACAAAAACGAACTTGAATGCTCTAATTAATTCTCTAGAAGGCATAGAAACCATCACCGACTCCGCCCAAGTCGCAAAATTATCGCAGGATTATCACAGTTTTAGCCCGGTACTTGTGCCGAAACTAGAGGGAAAAGTCGGGGATATTGTAGTGCGTCCCGCCAATGAAGCAGAGGTTTTAAAAGTTGCCGCCGCCTGTGCGAAACACCGTGTACCCGTGACGGTACGAGGTGCGGGAACTGGAAATTATGGGCAATGTGTACCGTTGCATGGTGGCGTAATTTTAGATATGACGCGGATGCAGGAGATTCTTTGGGTAAAGCCAGGGGTGGCGCGGGTAGAAGCTGGGGTGAAGTTGGCGGCTTTGGATAAAAAAACCAGAGAAATCGGCTGGGAAATCCGCATGGCTCCCTCCACTTACCGCACAGCCACAATTGGCGGATTTATTGCTGGGGGTAGTGGGGGCATTGGTTCGATCCAATATGGGTTATTAGGCGATCGCGGTAATATCCTAGCACTGCGAGTGGTAACTGTAGAAGATGAACCTCGTGCGATCGAATTACGCGGCGACGATGTGCAAAAGGTGAATCATGCTTGGGGAATTAACGGCATCATCACTGAAGCAGAAATCCCCTTGGGGCCAGCTTATCCTTGGGCAGAAGTGATTGTCACCTTTGACGACTTTATGACAGCAGCAAAGTTTGGTCAGGCTCTTGGCAATGCTGATGGGATGATTAAGAAGTTGATTTCTGTTTTTGCAGCTCCAATTCCTCAATACTTTCATGCCCTACAAGAGTATATTCCTGAAGGGACTCATCCAGTATTTTTGATAGTTGCTGAATCGAGTTTGGAATTCTTACCGGGTTTGGTGCAGCAATATGGCGGCAAAATTACTTATGAAAAACCAGCCGAGGAAGCAGCCAAAGGTATACATTTAGGAGAATTTTGCTGGAACCACACTACCTTACACGCCAGGAGTGTAGATACTGGTATTACATATTTACAAAGTATGTTTCCTAGCGACCGCAGTTTGCAACTAGTACAGCACATGTATCATCACTTCGGCGATGAGGTAATGATGCATTTGGAATTCTTTCGGGTGAACGGTGCCGTAGTTCCTGGTGCTTTGCAACTTGTGCGCTACACCACCGAAGAACGCCTCAATGAGATTATCCGCTATCACGAAGAACACGGTGTGAGTATTGCCAATCCCCACACATATATTATTGAAGACGGCGGCAGAAAAGTTATTGACCCTGAGCAGTTAAAATTTAAGGAAATAGTTGACCCATATCGGTTGATGAATCCCGGTAAAAGCAAGGTTATTCAATTGCAAATTCAAAATTAGCAAACTACAAAAAACACATCTCAGAATTTTTTCTGTATATTTGTGTAACTTCGCTTCAAAAAGCTAGCTGTTAGGCGTTTATAATTTGTGGTTTGATTTCAACACCCGTGGGGATAACCCAAAATC
This sequence comes from Nostoc sp. UHCC 0251, assembly GCF_034932245.1. Lineage (NCBI taxonomy): Bacteria > Bacillati > Cyanobacteriota > Cyanophyceae > Nostocales > Nostocaceae > Nostoc > Nostoc sp. UHCC 0251. The sequence continues at coordinate 2,079 of NZ_JAYGHD010000386.1, read as the reverse complement.
CACCATCCCAAAATCGCCCATGATTGAAATTGACGGTTCCTACGGAGAGGGAGGCGGACAAGTTCTTCGCACTTCCTTAAGTCTAGCGGCCATCACTGGCGAACCCATACGAATTTCAGGCATTCGCGCTGGACGCAAAAAGCCAGGATTAGCAGCACAACACTTAACCGCAGTTCAGGCTGCGGCGAGGATTTGTAATGCCCAATTACAGGGTGATGCTTTGGGTTCAATGCTGCTGGAATTCATCCCAGGTAGTGCTGTGCAAGCTGGAACTTATACCTTTGATGTTAGTAAAGCACAAGTTGGTGGTTCTGCGGGTGCGATCGCTCTAGTTTTACAGACAATTCTCTTACCTTTGGCACTAGCATCGGGCAATTCCCAAGTAACACTAAAGGGTGGAACTCATGTAAACTTTAGCCCGACAGTGACGTACATTGAGCAAGTTTACCTACCGATATTGCAACGCATGGGTGTAGAAGCCCAAGTCAAGTTAGGCGCTTGGGGGTGGTTTCCTAAAGGTGGCGGAGAGGTACAGTTGCAGGTAAGTGGCGGGGGTAAACTCAACGGTATCAACTTGCTAGAACGGGGAGAATTACAACAGGTGCGAGGGCTAGCAGTGGTGACAGAATTGCCTTCGCATATTCCCCAACGGATGGCGAATCGTGCCGAGAATTTGTTACGGGAAGCCCATTTGAAAGTTGCTGTACACGCTTTGCGAGAAAGAGGTATCGCACCTGGGGCAGGTATTTTTTTAACTGCTGAGTATCAAAACAGCTTGACTGGCTTTGGTGGATTTGGGCGTTTGCGATTGTCGGCGGAAACAGTTGCAGAAATTGCTTGTCAGCAACTCCTTGAGTTTCATCACACCGGGGCAGCAGTAGATGAACATTTAGCAGATCAGTTATTATTACCAGCTGCTTTAGCGTCACAAGAAAGTCATTATCGAGTAGCTGAGGTGAGTAGACATTTGACGACGAATGCGGCGGTAATTGAACAGTTTGGGTTGGCGCAAATAACAGTTGATGAAGCTGATAAAATAGTGTCAGTAAAGAGTTTGAATAGATGAATAAGTGTTTATGCAATAAATAGTACTAAGATAAGCACAATAAATTACAGCACTCACTAACACTTTACCCTCATCCCCGATGACAAAATCACGCGTGGGTGTACGGCTGCATAGAAATTTGCCTCATTTCCAAGAGTGGAAATGAGGCAAAGGTGTTTTATTTAAGCGGAGACAGAAAACTTTTGATGGTTTATTTAAGAGGATTTGCAATCAAAATTGTAACCTGCATGTGTTGTAACAATAAGCAACCGACCAATTTACAAGGCAATGCAAATATAGTTGAGACTGAGTTCAGTTCTCTCTGATACTTGCTACTTTCTTAAGTATCGAACAGAGCGTTTGAATTAACCTCTGTCAAAGGCATATACTTAGGTTAAGTCAGTTTGCGATCGCAAATACAAAGGATTAGTCATTGGGCGTTGGGCATTCGTCTGATAAGGTCTTTGATCTCCATTAATGAGTTATTAACAGACGATCGCACCCATTTAAATTTTCTGCACCTACATCTAAAACTAAAGTTTTCAGGCGATCGCACAAAGCGCCCCCTAGAAACGATCAGCATTTTATACAAAAAAGAGACTACAATAACATTGTATTTGCAGTGTATTTGCAGTTTATTTCTCGTTATTAGGTTTGAGTCTAGGAACGCCAGCAACGAGTGTAAGTAGGAGATATTCATTTATGCCAAGATGGACTGCACAGGAGAAAGAAGCGTATCGAACCGAGGTGATGCAACGCGTTACCGCAGCGATGCCCTCAGTAATGCAGGAATATGCCTCAATTAATTGGGCAGAGGAACTCAAAGGCTACCATACCGAACATGAATATTACCCTGAATACATCCACGCTCCCATTCATGGCCTAACCGATTCCTACACCAACCCTCAGTCTTGTTTAGCCTGGGATGCTGCGATGGATGCCATTATTCCCCTCAGCCACAAAGCCCCAACGGGGCTGGTAATAGTGCGTTACGCTGTCGCTAACGCACCCTACGTATATTTTCAAAAATCAAA
>NZ_JAYGHD010000385.1:0-14517 GCF_034932245.1 Nostoc sp. UHCC 0251 | reverse complement strand
AGGCTTTTGCGTCCTCAGTGAATGTTCTTGTTTTACATAAAAGTGGAACATTTACTTATTTTTGATTGGCTAATAAAACAGGAGAGTAACTATTTACAAATCTCCTCAGAATGACAGCAATTAATTTAGCCACAGATATTCCATCTCAGATCGATACTGTAGAAAAACTCGCTGCATGGTGCGCTGGTATACTTTTTGCGAATTTCCCTGATATGACAGTGATTGAAGGCGTCGGTTACAGCGAACGCGCAGCGCAAGTAGGAGAATTTTGGGTAGCAGCAGATTTAAAAACACGCAAAATTGTACGGCTATCGCTTCATGTATCCGCCGACCATTTATCTGGCAGCGGCAAGCCGTGGACATTTGTCCAGCCATTAGGTAACACTGCTATCCCCGCTGCCTTCAAGGCAAATTAAGCATAATTGGTGAGTCAGTATGGAAAATCCACGCCAATTTGCTTCACTTGATGCCAGCGATGCGGCGTTACATGGCTCCCTCACGAATCGCCCTGCTAGTGGTGTTGCTGCTGGCGATCCGATCGACTTCGAGGCTATCAGCGCTCGTGTTAGGTATGAGCGAACGCTACCAAATTATGAATACAAAGAAAGCGCTGGAGAAATCGCGGATAGACTGGCAAGACAGTCCGCCGCTGAACAGCGAATAAGGGCTGAAACAGCCGAAACGAACGAACGCAACAGATTACTACTAGAACATGAACAAAGACAGCGAAACGAACTCAGAAACCGGATTAGCACTGGTGAACCGGCAGACGTGGAAGTATCGCAACCACGACGCGAGTCGCCACTTTCTCAAATACAACGATCAACACCGGAGCGTCAACCCGTACCATCAAAAGCTAGTCCGCCGCCTACGCTAAAAGGAACGGCTGCAAGGGCATCAGCAATTGTAGAGCCGACTGCAACGCCTGCACCAGCGGCATTAAAAGAAGCGATCGCCAATACGCTTGGTGGTGCCGCAAATGCGTTACCACGGTCGTTACCACAAGCAGCGGGAAGGCTTGTTATCCCAGGGGTGCAAGCAGGACTAACACTCGGTAGCAGACTTATCGCGGGTCAGCCAGTATCTCAAGCGGTAGCAGCTACGGCAGGTACTGTAGTAGGTGGTTACGTCGGACTTGTTGTAGGTAACGCGTTATTACCAGGATTAGGTGGGGTAGTTGGTTCCATGATTGGTGGTTGGGCGGGTAGCTTGTTCTCTGATAGTTTTTTTAGGCAACAGTTACCACGCGCTGCGGAAATACCCGAACCTGTTCCCGGTATGTCTAAGCTCGCCAGTGGACAACTCAGCGGAACACTTTACAATGTATCCGTCGTCAAAACGAACGCTCAGGGTGGCGTTGTAGAGGGTAGATATTTTCCAAGCGAGGTTGGAAGGATCGATGGAATTCTAGAACAACAGGTTGATGCAACGAGTTATAGAGCATTCCTGATAACGAACAATGGAAATACAGCACACGATCTTGGTACGTCTACGTCAAGATGGACGCAAATTAGCATTGTTCGCACAGATGGAGTGATAGACGTAATGCCGTCGCCTGTCATCCCAGCACCACCACCGGACAACAGACCGGGGTATTTTAACGAATCACCATTAAATCCTAACAACATCATCCCAACGGGTACACCACAGCAAGGACAACCAAAGTATCAAAGACGTGATGTAGCACCAACGCTACCGGGAAACAACCTGCCAAATAGTAATTCGCCATACTTTCCCGGACACGGTGGACTAGCACCATCTTTCCTACCAAACCCCACACAAACGCCTTCCAATGGCGGTGCAATGCTGCCGATGATGCAGCCGCAAAGACAGCTTTTGCCGTTCGCGGAACCCGACGAAATACCATTACCACGATTAGCGCCAAAAAGCGGGGTTACGGTAACAGAGTACCCTGCAACGGTTGTGCCAATTGAATACGCACAAATCACGCCGTCATCCAGCACGGGTGTTACCGTGACCGCGAGTGAAGGTAGTAATGCATTAGGGCAGTACGTACCAGCAGGTAGTTTAATTCCTGAAATCACTGGGCAACTCCCATCTAATGCACCACAAATTGGAAAAGCACAACCTGTTAGTGATGCTTTGTCACCAACGCCAAAATTCTTGTCGCAACCGATCAGCAAAACCCCTACCGAACTCTCTAACGACAAAACCAAAGAAGCACTAGAGCAGCAGAAGAAAGACTTTGATGATCAGATAAAACGCTTAACGGCAATTGCTACTGCGATCGCGGCATTAACACCAGCAATAAATGGCATACCAGATGCGATCGCAAAATCTCCCGCCGTACAAGCTGCAAATAAAGAAACTACCCAAGGCGCTGTATGTGAAATCGCTCAACCTGGGAAATGTTTAGGGGACGCTTTAGACAATTCTGCTAATAAAGTTAATCAAAATAATAATCAAAATACCGCCAATATTTTAGACAAAATTAATGCTGGTGCAAATGCGGCACAATTAGCACTTTTGGAATTGATGAATACAAAGCTTGGTGATTTAATTCCAGGCGGTATCTCAGGTAAATTGCAGAGGCTTAGTTCATGGATGCATCTTGATAGAGTCCTGAATGTTTTGATTTGGTGGCAGACTCTCCATAATGCCTATATGCTCTCTGCTAATTTGGGACAAACATTAACTAGTGCTATATCAAATGTTCTAGCAGCAATAGGAATTAAAGATGCTGAGGGCAGCCCACTAGAAATTGGTGAGATTTTAGGAAATCAATTTGATTCTTTAGCTAAATCTGTAATTGGCGAGAGTGAATGGGGAGGGATTAAAGCTGAATACAAAAAATGGAATCGGATTTATCAAGCTGCTGCCAACTTAATGAATTCAATTCAATCAATTGGGTATTCTATTTTGAGCGCTTTAGAAGTTGTTGGTTCATGGGTTGCTGTAATTGGTAATGGACTGCGTAAATGGGGTGAGGTTGGTGAAAACGCTTATAGGTGGATGAACCCTACACCCAACTTTCAAAATAAGTTCTTTACTGCTTTAGAAACAACAGAAAACGTGGTCAGTCAAATTGATAGCGTTGCTTCTGAAGTCTTGAGCGTTCAAGATACGGTTACTCAAATTGGAACCCAAAAAACTGAATTTCTCAAAGCATTGGGTCAAGAGCCAGAGGGCAAGCAAGGCACTACGCCACCAGAAGCAACACAAGTTAAAGCTTCTTCTGATGCTTCTAAATTAGTTAGTGCTACAGGATTAGCTATCTCAGATGAAGATAAAGAGGCTGACGAATAATGCCATTACCAGAAGGTTTTGACGAGTGGGAAAACCTCCAAGATATTGTTCGGCTCGAACACAATAAAGCGGTTAAAGCTTACTTCAAAAATCAGCCAGATGATGATGTTAGCAATCCTAAGCCCAGACTCAAGCATTCTTGTTTAATGAAGGATTCAGATACCTCAACCATGACTCTCATGCGGATGTGGTTGTTTGAGATTACTTGTGGTCATGCTCAAGCACTACAGCGACCTGTTTATGGCATTCCTTGGTATGAGATTCAATCAGAGCGCACCTTCAAGCCACAGGTCAAACTTTATTTTTTAGAGCCATATAATTTTAATCTTCATGGTGATGGTACACCTCAAGCTGAAGCTGAAATCACGTTTCGGTTGATGAATGAAAGCTCTGAAACTATTAGTAGAACTAATGCAGAATCACTGGCTAGAACCATAAAAAATGTCTTTGCTACCCCTTTATTCGTATGGAATAAAGGTCACTTCAAATGCACCTATTCAGACAAAGAACGTGGTTACGAGTTGAAGTTACTAGTTACGAGTAAAGCCGAAGGTGAACGGATCATAAGAGCAGTCCTTGATATCCAAAGCCACCCCTTCGACCGCGATTACCTGCAATACATCGACAATGACCGCCTTTACCCCGCAAACCCAGGTACACACCGAGTTTACGGCAGGCAGGTGAAAAAATTCGCTCGTAGAAGAATTACAGACGTAAAGTTCAGATTTGCCCAGCTACTCGTTTGGGGCAAACAAAATCCGATTAATTTGGTAGCTGTATCTGGCAGTCGGTTAAGAAGTGTTATCGAGCGAGTATAAGCCAAATCGTGCCAAAAATTTAACGGACAACATTATGCTATCCGGCTGGGAATAACAACCTGTAAAGCCTGCTAAGACTGAATCACAGGCAACAATAAACACCTAAAGATATCTCCGTATGGGAAGACGCAAAAGCGCACGACAAATTGAGCGAGATTTAGCTTACGCCAAGGCAAGAGAAGCTTATAATCCACCTCTTCGAGAAGATGGAGCCGCGACACAACGCCGCCCTAAAACAGCAGTAAAATATGCTGTTCTTTCTCCCCTAGCTACAGCTAGTTCTGCTTTTACAATTCAAGCATCCAGTTCTGGAATCCAGTTTTTTGGGGGAATCACTGCTTTAGGACTAGAAGTACAAGGAACAGACCCCCGCGAACCACGGGGATTTAGACCGGCTCAAGTTCGAGCTATGGTATCTGATACATCTCCTGCTACCGTTCGGGCTAAAGGCTCTAATCGCCCCTACACTCGTTACGGCAGGGGCAACCGCGACAGCAACGCACAATACAATTATTCCGCTCCTGTGACTGCTGATACTCCTACAGCACTCGATACTAGGGTTAAAGCAATATTTACCGCTATCAAGCCAAGCTTAGGCGGTGAGTATGGCCGTGTTTGGTTTGAGGCTGAATTGTATCCTTTAAGCGCTAGCGGCTAATGATTAACCTTTCTACTCCTGCTGTTTGGTATCCAGGACAATCGGATGTAGATTTCAAGGAAGAAGTTAGCCGGATGATGTCGCGGGCTTACATGACCCGCGACTTTCTCCAAGGCACTATTGCACCAGATCAACTTCTTGATTTCCTTGATGATGAAGGGTTTGACATTTTTGAACTAGCTGAAGATTGGGGGTTGGGGGATGGGGTTAGTAGTTGACCTCACCACAGTTGGAGCTTGGGAACTAACTTATTACCAAAAGCATACTGGTAATTTACAAAACCGAAGAATTAGAGCGCCTCTGCTTGAGCCAATCGAGTTACCTTACCTCACCGATAAACACATCTTTTTGGTTGGAGCAACATCACTCAAAGCTAAACCTAGCTGGTTGAGGGCTGGTTACTTTTACCAGCAAATTGACGGCATCCACATCAACGACACTTTAATTTTTGAAGGGTTGGGACAAGTCCCTACTACGGAGGTAGATTATACCCGTCGTCTAATTAAACTCAATGCCATTGAATTGGTTATATTTCCCAAAATTACCAACGATTACCGCTTACGGTTTGAAGCTCTGCCGTGGATTGAGGAAATTACCCTTGGGGTTTGGGAATACGTTGGAACAGAATCAGACTCAACTGAAGACTTGATTCAATCAGTTAGAGCAAAACTAGAAACTCTTGAATTCAAAATTGATAGTTTATGACGACATTAAGTTACACCGCATTAGCTGAAAAGTTGCCCGCTGGCTCAGTTGAATTTGTTGGAAATAACCAAGTCAAACTTAATTTGAGTTTGGCGACAGATTCAGGCGCAGCCCTTACTTTAGGTTCTTCCTGCGTTAAAGGCATTGTAAAGCTAATGCAAGCGCTATCCGCTTTGACTGAGCAAGTAAATGAAGCGAGGATTAACGCTAACCTGCCGCCGATTCAATTTGCATCACAGCAAATAACAGGTACGCCAGAAGCACCGGAATTTGAATTTACAGTGCGCGTCAAGGTTGATACCGCGTTATTCGTTGATAACCTTGATGACCCCACTGATTAATTATGATTAATAATTCCTCTAACACAATTGAAGTTGCTAAATTTAGTAACTGCATTCATGGGGATAAAGCTTTAACAGGCAATGTTGGCGATACAGTTCTCAATGCCAATAGCAACAGAGAATATGCAGCTTTTATAAATAATTCCTCTTACGATATCACTTTGATTTTGGGTGATAAATCTAAAGGTGCTATCGGCAGAGGAATTGTTTTAAAACCCAGAGGAAGTTACGAAATAAATCAGTCCAATCTTTATGTCGGTAAGGTTTCGGCTATTTCTGCTAATAATTGCAAATTAATTTTTACAGAGTGTACTGAATAATGGCTCTATATAATCCTCCTTCGGTTACTGTTACCGAGTCAACTAGTGGAACCTCAACGCCTACCACTGTTGCTTCTAGTGCTACTAGCGTAGTGATTTTAGCTGCGAATTCCAACCGCAAAGGTGCAACAATTTGGAACGATAGCACTGCTAATTTATTTATTGAATTTGGCGCAACCGCAGCGACAAACGCCTTTACTGCCAAACTATTAGCAGGCGGATATTATGAAGTGCCATTTCATTACACTGGCGTAATTAGTGGTATTTGGTCTGTTGCCAATGGGAATGCTTTAGTTAGAGAGCTAACTTAAAATGCCTTTGTCCAATCCAGTATTTTCAGAATTATTGCTTCCCACTAATTTTACTCATTGGCATGACGAAAGTTTCGTGGAAGCAGGTGGACAGATAAAAACTGATACAAATGCTGCACTGGCTTATGCAGCCGAAATTTACCAAAACCCAGCGGCACTTAATGATAGCTTTAGCTTTCGGAAGTTACTAGCAGCAGGAAATTACAGCCTGTCTGTGCTAACTGTAAAGTCGAATAATGTCGGGAAAATGAAACTTGAAATCAACGGCAACTTAGCTTTTGATGACATGGATTTGTACAGTTCTTCCCTTATCGTCAACTCAGTACTTCAGAGAACTATTACCATCCCTAACGATGGACTACATTATTTCAAGTTCACCGTGTTTACAAAAAATGCAGCATCGAGCAATTATTTTTTCTCTGGCCGCAAAATGTGGGCTAGGAAAATATAATTTTCTAAATAAATGACTACTAATTCATCAACAATAGCTATTACTAGCTCTAGTAACTCTCCGGGTATAACACTAACTTTAGAAAGCACTGGAATATTTTTAGGAATTCTTGTTAGTGCTTCTGTTCTTGCTGGTGTAGCTGTTACCGTCATTAGCAAGATGAATCGAATTTCAAACTCAATTATTCAAATTGAAAAAGCTCTCGAAGAACAAGTAAGAAATGCTGAAAAAATTCGTGAGATTGACAGGACACTAGCTTTACATATTCAAGAGTATGTAAACCGCAAAGACGTTATCCAAATGCTTTTAGGGCAGCTGAACGAAAAGATTGACCACAAGTTCAAGAGGGTATTGTTTTACACGAGGGATATCCAACGGTTTCTTCAGCGTGATACTGATTTTAATATCCGCGAATACGAGGAAACGACTCAGGCAGACGAATAACTCACTGGGGATTCACTCTAGCAATTTAGGGTGCAGGGTTATCTTGCAGATAACTTGGAGTTAAGTCAGAGACAACTTACAGAGAGAGTGGATATTGCGATCGCAGTGTCCACCGGACTGTAAGCGTTTTTATTTAAATTAGTCAAAGCTTTAGTGTTGTTTACCCTTACTAGACAAGGCTTTGAGAGGTCGCCTCAAACTCAATTTAGTCAAGAATTAGGCAAGGGTAAATTTTGAAGGGCTGTAAGTAGTGGGTGACGAGGGAATCGAACCCGCAACCAATAGATTAAGAGTCTACTGCTCTACCGTTGAGCTAGTCACCCACACGAATAACTATAATAGCACAACTTCTGACAATTTAGCCAGTGTCGTGCCAAAAAAGTAATTAAAGCGGGAATTTGATGGTGAAGCTGGTTTGACCTGCTGCACTCTCTACATAAATTGAGCCGCCTAAATGTCTGACCATTTTCTGAACTAATGCTAATTCCAGTCCAGTGCCGCTATGTTTCCAAGGATCATGCTTGGAAAGGTGATAGAAAGGCTCAAATATCAGTGACAGTTCATTGTTGGTAAGCTCTAGTCCTGAATTGCTAATATTAAGCTCTACTGCGTCTGGTCTAAGGTGAGCAGAGACTGTGATGGTCTCACCTGCTGGGGTATATTTGCAGACATGGTTGAGTAGTTCGGTGATAATCCTCTCCATATCTGTGATATCTGTCTCTAAAAGCGGGAGTGCATGATCGATACTCAGGTTTAACTGCTGTCTCTGGCAGTTGGTAAGGTCTCGAAAAGACTCGACAATAGGGTAAAGCCAGCTTTGCAAGTCAATGGCAATCAACGTTGGGGGATCGGGTTCGGCTTCTAGATATGTAAGTGTAAGTAGATCGTTAATTAACTTGCTTTCTCGCGCACACTCGTTATGCAAAATCTGCAAGAGTTGTGGAACTATTTCTATATCTAATATTTCTGCTGGTGTGAGGACACTTTCGAGGGTTTGAACTGCAAGGCTGATGCTTGTTATTGGTGTCCGCAGTTCTTGGGATAGGTTTCTGAGAAATTGGTTTTTGAGCCGATCGCAATTTTCTAATTCTTTAACTTGTGCCTGGGTTTGTTGGTAAAGTTGAGCTTGACGAATGGCGATCGCACATTCATTTGCTACCTGCTGCACTAGCTCGATTTCAAATTCATCAAATGCCTCTTGTGTCGGTCTTGTCAACCAAATGTTTCCTAAAATCCCTTGAGTATCGAAAATTGGACAAGCCATCTGGGCGATAACTAACAGCTTTGGTTGCCATCCCGGCACAATTTCCAAAAAATGTAGAGGTTGTTTTTGCAACAAGGGTTGATAAATTTCCAGACGGTCTGCAATCTGTCTGGTCAATCCCTGACACGGGGGTAAGTTAGTGGTGTACTCGTAGGTAATAGTTACCAGGGTTTGGCAGCTGCTATAGAGTTCGATTTGGCAACGATCAAGGTTGAGTAACTCTGCTAATTCTTGGGTGAGAGTCTGCAATACCTGACTTTGATCCACGCTGTCGCGGATTTGTTCTGTCATGCGTTGCACCAGGGCTTCAAAGTTTCGCACCTGCTGCAACTGATTTTTATGCTTCTGTTTGTGCAACTCTAACTTTGCTTTGAGATCCTTAATCTGCTGACGAAGTTCTGCTTGTCTAGTAGCAATGCCGATTTGAGTTGCCAATTGTTTGAGTAAGTCAGTTTCTGTTTGCTGCCATTGACGCGGTTGCTGGCAATGCTGGGCAATCAATAGCCCCCACATATCTTGCTCTTTAAAAATCGGCACGACTAGATTGGCTCTCACCTGCAAAGATGTCAGAAAATCTATATGGCAAGGATGCAACCCGGCTGCATAAATATCCTCAACAACTTGAATGCAACCTCGCCCATAGTGTTCTCGATGTTTGCCACTTAAGCAGGGATCGGTGATGTTTTTTCCCAACAGTGGATCGCTTACAGCCACACTTGATTCGGCAATGATTACCCCACTGCCATCAGTCTCGAAGCGATAAATTAAGACGCGATCGCAATTCAAAAACTGCCGCAGTTCAATTGTAGTCTGATGCAGAATTGTCTCAAATTCTACAGATTGGTGAATCCGTCCGGCGATCGCTTCTAGCAGTTGCTCCCGTTCAACCTGAAGTCCGGCTGCTTGTTCTGCTTGCTTGATAGGGGTGATATTGCTACTAGTACCAATCAGCCGATAAATCCGGGAATTAGCATCCTTTAGTGGGGTAAGAGTCGTACTCCACCAAGTCGGAACTCCCTGGAATTGCAAACATTGTTCATAAGAAATAGTTTTGCCGAAGCGCACACATTCAGCATAATGTTGACGCACCTTAGCAGCATCGATGGGGGAGAGAATATCCTCTGGTTTTTTGCCCCGCAGATCATCTGAGCGAATGCCTATCCATCGCTCATGAGTAGGATTAAGTGCCACATATCGAAAATCTCCGTCCTCCAGAACATCAACTACAAATATTGATGCCTGCACAGAATCGTACATGCTCAGTAGAAACTGCTCACTACTACTTTTATCATCTACTTCTGTACCGAAGAGAATTTGAGGAGGCGATAATTTTGTCAACTCCATAGTTGATTCTGCTGGATTTATGTTCATGCGAGAGTCCCTTTCTGGTATTACTGACTCTTCTAGGCGCTCTCTTGTCGTTACGCTTGTAATAGATGCACTTTAGCGCCTATAGCAAAGTATTGTCAGCTGTTGCTCATCGAAATTTGGATCTTTCTCTACTTCTTGTCAGAAATCTAGGAAAGCTAAGTAGGAGTCAGCTTAACAAATCCTGCTTTTTGAAGGCGAAAATACATTTGCAGGTTAGGGCAAATTTAATAATTTTTGAACAGTTTTCCAAGATTTTTGCATATATTCAGGTGCAATTATCAAGTAATATCAATTAAATTTACAATTTTTAACAAACTTATGGGCGAGGGTAGGGGATGGGAAGATAAGATAGAAGATCAGAATAAAACTAAATTCCATCCTCACTACAAGATAGTTGCATGACTTTTGACTTCCGCGGCTCGACTGAGCTTCGCCGAACGTCCTTACGGTACTAGTCGGTCAATTTTCTTGTTGGCTGATTCTGTAACTCATGAGCGCAATTTGTGAGCATTTATTCCTGTGAGGATACCAACCAGCAGCCAAGTAATAGCTAATCCCATAACTTCGCCTAAGAATAACTGCATCAAGTGGCGTAAGAGCATTCCCACAGCAGAACCGACGGGGACAGCAATAGCCCAGCTTATTGAAGAGACAAATATCCATCGCCACGCTACAGGTTGGGGAATTGCTAACCATTGTGCCAATCCAATCCCCAAGCCGCCAAGTGCCCCATAAATTGCTCCAGATAGGATTCTCAGGGGAAGAATCTGAGTGCTAAATACAATCCAACCCACCGCACCAATACCAATAGCGGTGATGATACTCCAACCTAAAAGACTTGAAAAAATCCACCTAATACAAAATATAGGTTCTTTGAGAAGACAACCTTGAAAAAATGCGATCGCAAATCCGCCGATAGCCGCCTCTACTACTCCTACATCTGGCTTTTCACCAACTTCAACAAAGAGTAAACTCAATAAAAAACCGCCAAAAGTAGCGAAAGTCCAGAGCAATGTAAAGTTAAATCTAGTATTCTCAGGCGCGAATGGCATCAAAGTTTCTTTGGTTTTAATAGTCTGACAGTTTTAGCATTAAACATCTCAAAAAAAGCTTTACGTCGCTGTTGGGGTGATTCCGGTACAATGTAACCCCAGAGACTCTCCCAGTAGAAAAAGGAGATACCGTCAAAATTGCGATCGCGCACTACTTGAACCTGTTCTCTAATTTGCGCTATTCTCACAGGATTACGCATAGTTCCCGTTGATATCCCAATACCTACAGGAATTAGACTTCGAGTCAATTTTATAGATGGAAGTTCTAGTTGAGCGATAAAAGAGTTTTTGTCATTTCGATATACCTGCAAAATTAACTCATCAATTAAACCTTTTTTTACCCAATTTTCCCAATCTTGCAAATAGTATTTGTAGGCGAAAGCTTGATAATTAGGAGACAGAGATATTTTAACTTTGGGCTTAACTGCCTTTACAGCTTGATAGATTTCTGCCATGAAATCAGTAATTTTATCTGCCCGCCAACGCATCCATTCTGAGTTAAAAGGATCAGTTGGGGGACTTTTGCCTTGATGCTCTTGCTGGTAGAGTTCAATAGTGAAGCGATCGTAGCCGAACTGTACTGGCATCCCAAAATGATCGTCAAGCTGAATGCCATCTACATCGTAATCTCTGACTACCTCTAAAATTAGCTCTTGGATAAACTCTTGCACTTGTGGATGTAAAGGATTCAGCCAGGCCAACTTAGTTACTAAAATATTATCAAATTCTTCTGGTGGAGCATCTTGGGTAGATTTTATACCTTCTTGCCCAATTGTCAGCCAGTCGGGATAACGCATTGCTAATTGTGAATAATGCGGAGTCATAAACCCATATTCAAACCAAGGTATCACTCTCAAATCTTTATTTTTAGCAAGTGTTACTATCTTTGTTAAAACATCCTGTCCACCGTGCATGAAATTTAGCAAAGGTTGAGTATCTGAGCCTGTTGTCATTTTAGCTACAGCACTCTTGTAAAAAGTATGTCCTCGGTTCCAAACTACAGGATAAATTGTATTAAAGTTGAGAGCTGATAATTGGCTTATAGCACGGTTAATACCCCAAGGGACAAATAGTACACCACTAGCAACATTAGTAATCCAAACGCCGCGAATTTCTGTAGTTAAAGAACTTGTTTTTTGGGAATAAACTGGTAGTGAAGAGGGTGAAAAAACTGTTAAGGCGACTACTAATCCCAAACATAGCAAGTAAGAAATACAACGGCGAACAACCCGATTCATTTGTAAGCTTGACCTAGTGCGATCGGAATATATATAACTACAAAATAAAGTTATAATCCTCCGGATGATGTAAAGAAATGATGATTCAGAATGAAGGAGTCAGAAATCAGAATAGTTGCAATAATGTAGAGCCAATTTTGGTTATAAATATACTTAAGGATACCAAAACCTGATAAATTATGACTCCAAACTCCTTAACTCCTAACTCAATACGGTTCAAAGCGCTACTTGTACAAAATCGTGGGTTTTTAAGACGCGATAAATCGCCGTCTCTACAAGTGTTTTGGTTTGATCTGAACTGTATTGACTCCTGACTTCTGAATTCTTTCTTCTTAAAATCTTTCCACACCTTCAAATTGTTTAAGTGCCGATGCATTTGCTGCTTCACCACAAGTCCGTGGTGTGGGGAATATCTTTTCAGGATTTGCTAATCCTTTAGGATTAAAAACTTGCCGTACCCATTGCATAGTTTCTAAATCAAATTGGCTAAACATCTGTGGCATATAGCACTTTTTCTCTGCACCAATACCATGTTCGCCAGAAATACTACCACCAACTTGGACACAAAGTTTGAGAATTTCCCCCCCTAACTCTTCCACCTTCTCTAATGCTCCATGCACAGAATTATCATAAAGAATTAGGGGATGAAGATTGCCATCGCCAGCGTGAAAGACATTGGCCACACGATAACCGTATTGTTCGCTTAATGTCTCAATTTCATGTAGAACATAAGGCAACTGAGTCCGGGGAATAACACCATCTTGTACATAATAATCTGGGCTTAAATGTCCAGCGGCAGCAAAAGCCGCTTTGCGTCCTTTCCATAATTTTAATCTGGTTTCTGGGTCAGTAGCAGAAGTAACATTTCGCGCCCCATTCTTTTTACAAATTTCGATAATCCGCTGCTTATTTCCTGCAACTTCTACTTCTAAACCGTCAATTTCTATTAGTAAAATAGCAGTAGCATCGCGGGGATAACAATTAGTTGCAACAACATCTTCAACTGCATTAATGCTGAAGTTATCCATCATTTCCATACCACCAGGAATAATTCCGGCGCTGATGATGTCAGAAACAGTTTCCCCGGCAGCTTCAATGCTAGTGAAATCTGCCAACAACACACAAATCGATTCTGGACTTTTGAGAATTCGTAAAGTAATTTCTGTGGCAATTCCTAAAGTGCCTTCAGAACCAACAAAAACACCTGTCAAATCATAACCTGGCATTTCTGGGATTTGTCCGCCTAAATCGATAATTTCCCCTTCTGGTGTGACAATTTTTAACCCTAAAACATGGTTAGTAGTAACACCGTATTTGAGACAATGTACGCCACCAGAATTTTCGGCAATATTGCCCCCAATAGAGCAGATAATTTGACTGGAAGGGTCAGGAGCATAGTAAAATCCAGCACCACTAACAGCTTGTGTTACCCAACTATTAATCACCCCTGGTTGGACAACTGTCAACTGATTCTCTAAATCAATACTAAGAATTTGCCGCATTAAAGAAGTGACAATTAAAACAGAGTCTTTCACTGGCAAAGCGCCGCCAGATAGACCAGTACCAGAACCGCGTGCTATGAAGGGTATAGAGTATTGGTTGCATATCTTTACAATTTCCGCGACTTGTTCTGTCGTTCTGGGTAACAGCACCACAGAAGGACGTTCACGATAGGCAGTTAAACCATCGCATTCATAGGTAATGAGTTCCTCTCGGCGTTGTACCACACCATTTTTGCCAAGGACAGCCTCGAATGCTTTGAGAATGGGTTTCCAGTTGCGTTGTTTTTTATCTTGGGTAAGCATAGCTTCTTAAAGTTCAAGGTAGATGTTGCAGGCTGGTTAATATAGCTGTAATTACTATTGTTGCAAGAATAGCAGTCAAAAGTGAGTAAAAGCGATCGCTCTGGTCTTCTGCATTCAGTGTAATGTTATACCATCTTATTTTTCAGGCGACACATTTTTTGGTTCTCGTCTGTATGAATTTATTAGTAGGTAAACATTTTGAGGGGTTGCTGAGGAAGTTTGGGTTAAATTCATTAATGTGTTTGATAACGAAGCTATATGAATGAGAAACTGACTCAAAAAATTCAGAATGATTTTGATCGCATTGCTTTATATGACAAACAGGGATGGGATCATAATAATCACTATCACCATTTTCTACTCAAACAGTTTCCAAAGCAATGTAAAACCGTCTTAGATATAGGTTGTGGAACAGGTGTGCGATTCGTTTAACCTAAATGAGTAGAAATACTCAAGGACGGTTAGCGTGGTT
>NZ_JAYGHD010000384.1:0-14563 GCF_034932245.1 Nostoc sp. UHCC 0251 | reverse complement strand
TGGGGTGGGCATCTTGCCCGCCCTGATTATGCAACTTAAATGCCGATTAGCTTATCAAAGACTTGTTGACAAGCCAATCTGAACCATTGGTAATGATAAATTATTTTTAGATTCAGTAAAAATTATTAGCACTCGTGTAGTAATACACAGAATAGTAAATTGCTTCGATATCTTGCAGCATTCTTAATTAGCACCCACCTTTGCCTGGAACTCGAATTTCCTTTCTCATAGCCAAAGTCCACTCAATGTGGACTAAAACCCAAGTATGGAAAGAATTTAGCCCTCTTAAGAGGACTTTCGCTACAGCCAGAGGTTTCTAATTTGTGGCGGTTGTTGGGATTAGTGCAAAATATTAATGGTTGCGAAATTGTCCAGCGAATCAGGGGCATTACATGTAGTTTTCGTTAACAGGTGAACCTCAGTATGGTAAACACGCCTCAACGTTTCCTTGAAAAAATCCGAGAAGCGAAAGAGAAACAGCTTAAAAAACTAGATTTAAGCCGCAACGGATTAACGACACTGCCAGAAGAGATCGCCAGTCTCCAACAACTCACCACCCTGGATTTACGCTACAACCAATTAACGACACTGCCAGAAGCGATCGCCCGCCTGCAACAACTCACTACCCTGTATTTAAGCGGCAACCAATTAACGACGCTGCCAGAAGCGATCGCCCGCCTGCAACAACTCACTTCCCTGGATTTAAGCCACAACCAATTAACGACGCTACCAGAAGCGATCGCCCGCCTGCAACAACTCACTTCCCTGGATTTAGGCGGCAACAAATTAACGACGCTGCCAGAAGCGATCGCCCGCCTGCAACAACTCACTTCCCTGAATTTAAGCTTCAACCAATTAACGACGCTACCAGAAGCGATCGCCCGCCTGCAACAACTCACCTCCCTAGATTTAAGCGGCAACCAATTAACGACGCTGCCAGAAGTGATCGCCCGCCTGCAACAACTCACTTCCCTGAATTTAAGCCGCAACAAATTAACGACGCTGCCAGAAGCGATCGTCCGCCTGCAACAACTCACTTCCCTGGATTTCAGCTTCAACTATTTAAGGACGCTGCCAGAAGCGATCACTCGCCTGCAACAACTCACTTCCCTGGATTTAAGCCGCAACCAATTAACGACGCTGCCAGAAGCGATCGTCCGCCTGCAACAACTCACCTCCCTAGATTTAAGCGGCGACAAATTAACGACGCTGCCAGAAGCGATCGCCCGCCTGCAACAACTCACTTGGCTGAATTTAAGCAGCAACCAATTAACGACACTGCCAGAAGCGATCGCCCGCCTGCAACAACTCACTTACCTGGATTTAAGGCGCAACCAATTAACGACGCTGCCAGAAGCGATCGCCCGCCTGCAAAAACTCACTTCTCTGGATTTAAGCGGCAACTCCATCGAAAAGCCGCCACCAGAAATTGTTGGACAAGGTATTAAGGCAATTCAGAATTATTTCCGACAACTGCAAGCAGAAGGTACAGATTATATATATGAAGCAAAGTTACTAATTATTGGCGAAGGCGGAGCAGGGAAAACAACACTGGCGAAAAAGATTGAAGATCCAAATTATGTACTCCTAAACGAGGACTCTACCAAGGGAATTGAGGTTATCCAGTGGTATTTCCCAATGGAAAATGGACGAGAATTTCGAGTCAACATCTGGGACTTTGGGGGACAAGAGATTTACCATGCTACTCACCAGTTTTTCCTTACCAAACGTTCACTCTATGCCCTAGTAGCAGATAATCGTAAGGAAGATACCAATTTCCACTATTGGCTGAATGTGGTGGAACTGTTCAGCGATAACAGTCCGCTACTGATCATCAAAAATGAGAAGCTAAAACATCCTTGGGAGATTAATGAACCCCAGTTGCGGGGGCAGTTTGCTAATTTGAAGGAGATTTTACCAACCAACCTTGCTAACAACACAGGTTTAGTACAAGTTTTACAAAAAATCAAGCATTACGTTCAAAACCTGCCCCATATTGGCAGTCCCCTCCCAAGAACCTGGGTTAGAGTCCGGGAAGCTTTGGAGAGTGATATACGCAATTACATCAGCTTGAATGAATACTTGAACATCTGCCAACAAAATGGCTTCACCGAAAGAAATGACAAGTTGCAGTTGAGCAGCTATCTGCACGATTTGGGAGTATGCTTGCACTTCCAGCAAGACCCACTTTTGAACAAGACTATCATCCTCAAACCCAAGTGGGGAACTGATGCAGTCTACAAAGTGCTGGATAATGAAACAGTGATTCGCAACCTAGGCAGTTTCACCCGGTCTGACTTGGCAAACATCTGGTGTGAAGACGAATACGCCACGATGCATGATGAACTATTGCATCTGATGATCAACTTCAAGCTGTGCTACGAGATTCCTAGAAGCCAAGGAGAGTATATTGCTCCACAACTGCTATCTGCTAATCAACCCTCCAATGACTGGAATCCAACCAACAACCTGATTCTGCGTTACACTTACGAGTTCATGCCCAAGGGTTTCATCACCCAATTCATCGTCGTCATGCATGAGTTGATAAATGAGCAACAGTGTGTGTGGAAAAGCGGCGTTGTTCTCAGCAAAGACGAAACGAAGGCAGAGGTGATTGAATATTACGGGCAGCGAGAGATTAAAATTCGAGTCTCAGGTCGTCACAAAAGAGATTTAATGACCATAGTTACACATGAACTCGATAAAATTCATGAGTCGTACAAGCGACTGAAGTACAACAAGTTAATTCCCTGTAATTGTGAAACCTGCAAAGATAGGCAAGAGCCACATTTTTACCCCTTTGAGATATTGCGAAAGTTTGTAGCTGATAAGCAAAAATGCATTCAATGCCAAAAAAGCTATCAAATGGTTGATGTCTTAAGCTTAATTGATGATGTGATAGATAGGGGTAAAGAGAGGTTGCTTGTAGAGCAGTTGGGGGTTGAAGCAAATCCTCTTCAATCTTCGCAAATACCATTTCATCTATCTATCAGCCTAAATCAAGTTCAAGAACAACAAAATCAAATTAATCAAAAAGAAAATAATTCAATGTCAACATTTAATCACTCCGGTTCTGGGGATAACGTTGGTGGCGATAAAGTCATGCGTGATAAAATAGGCACTCAAATTAACAACTCGCAAAACTTGGCACAAGCTGCAAAAGATATTAAAGAACTTTTAAATCAACTTTCACAGGAATATTCTAGTACTGCGATGGTTGGTGTCAAAGCAGTAGAGGAAATAGAACAAAAGCCAAAATTGAAAGCTCGAATTATCAATGCCTTGAAAGAAGCAGGATCAGAAGCTCTGGAAAAAGCAGTTGATCATCCTGCTGTTAGCATTGTCATAGCAGCCACCAAGGGCTTCATCGATGGTTGAAAATATGTTGGTTTAATCAAACTGAAAAGGAAAATTCACCGCCTAAATACTAGCTTGTTTTACTAGAAACAGAAATTTACAATTTATGTTTTCATTCAGAGTCACAAGCGATCGCACCACCACAACATCTTACTGTTCTCCGCTCTTTTCCTGAAGGAGCGATCGCCAATCTGCGATCGCCTTCTCCGTCCACAACCAATTTTTACCTAATTCATCTACCTGGAAATTCACCGGATCAGACTTGAGAACCATTTGCCGCAGCTTAATCGCTTCATTCAGATATTGTGTCTGCTTACCGCTAGATTGAGTAAGTGCAGATTTATACAGTCCCAGAGCTAAACCAGCATAAGAAGTTAAAGCATCTTTAGGGACTGCTGTATTTGTAGATGTTGCGGCACTAGAGTCTGAGTTCTGCTCTTTGAGAGCTAAATTCAAAGCCTTGAACCAAGAGTCATTGGCTCGATTCAGATTGCCTTCTGCGTAGTAGGCAAATCCCAAAGCGTTATTATACAAAAGCGATTCTGGGTTAGCTTTTGCAGCAGTTTCCCAGTAACGACGGGCATCATCGACGCTATAGTTATTATTTCTAGCTTGGATAGACTGCCACGCTAATCGTCCCTTGTAAAAGTTCACAGATGCATTGTCAGCTTGTTGACTTGGAATCAGTTTAAGAGCAGCTTCAGCCGCAGTCAGTGCGCCACGATTGAGTAGTTCGTCTACAGCTAATAACCCACCTTGCAAGTCGCCCTGGCTCAACTTTTCCGTAGCTGTGGCGGTGACAATTCCAGTTGATGTTATTTCTAAGTCGATATTTGGCTGCTTGATGGGTAGAGACTGGGTAGGAATTCCTGGGATGTTAGGCAGAGTTACTTGCTGAGATCGATTTTGCCACCACCAATTTAAAGCGATCGCAGCTGCTAACGCACTGATTCCCACAATACCAACGATTGGCCACAGCTTGCGGCGACGGGTACGAGGTCTTGGTGGCGGTGGTTGCGAACGCAAAAAATCAGCAGAATTTTGCCGATTTCCTTCCAAGTTTCCAGGAATTTGAGGTGGTGGTGCTGGAGCTTCTCCCCACAAATCTGCTTCCTCTTGCAAAGAATTCATTTCCTCGGAAACCTGACTTTGCTGAGGACTATTTTCTGAAATTTCTTGATCCAGTTCAATTGGAGCTTTTTGGTTATCTAGCTGACGAAACAAATCCGAAACTATAGCAGAATCTTCTGCATAGCTTGGGTCATCATACTCAATTTCATCAACCAGATCGCCCCAAGTATCTTCACCTAGCCAGTCCAATCCAGAATCACGCGCCAAATCAGAAGGGAGCATTTGCTCCATTCCTAAAGGCATCTGGCTATCATCTGCCATCGCAGAGTACATCGCCGAACCTGCCCCTAAAGGCGAATTATATTGCTTGGACAACTCCGCACTATCGGATAACTCACTTTCCTGGCTCAGAAAACCGTCAAATTCTGGCTGGAGATATAAAATTGGTAATGCCCAGTACATGTGGTGAGAACCATAGGCAGAAATTAATCCTTGGCGCACCCGACTGACGCACAAATCTACTGGATATCCCTGACTCAAGTTGCGGTAAAACAATTGTGTGAGCGTCAATGCCACTTCATCAGGAATCCGTTCTGACATAGCCAAAACGCTTCTAATTCCGCGCTTCACCAGACTTTCTGCTAGGTTTCGTTCGCCAGTATCCCCAGAGGGATCGGACGCAGCTGTGTACGCCCCCAAGCAGGAGTTAAACACTGCCATTTGGATATTATTGTTGACGAGCAAACCAGCCAGATCATCCCCGGTCAAGATTTCTGTTAAGCCAGTTCTGCGACTAGCAAGATAAATTTCTCCGCCATTGGCACCTAAATTACTATGACCAGAGTAGTGGAGAACATGGTATCTGCCTTGCTCTAGGGCTTGTGTCAGTTCTTCCCGCCCTGGTTGGTCTAACACAGTGAGTTCAATTTGTGGGAAACGATTGTTACTTTCAGCAAGCCGTGGGATGCGGTGAAGTTCTGCTTGTAGTTTGATAGCTTCCTGTTTCTGTAAATCAAGGCGGACTTGATCTGAGGGAGAAGCAATTACCATCAATACTTTGATACCACCTTGTTCTAGTGGCATGGGCATATTTCGGGATCGCAAAGGCGAAGCCCCCAAAATTCCACTTTGGAATCGAGAAAAAGCGACATAAGGCCCAGTAGCCAGAGGGCGATCGCCTGCGTGCATCACTTCCCAAGGCAGACGAGCTAATCTGGTGTCTTTTAGCCCCAAGCGCAAGCGTAGTACTTGTTGATGGTTCTGGGCAATACCTTGAGCAGTAATCCAACTATCCCTGAGAGTGCCTTGAAATAGGGCGTTATAAAATTGTTGACCCAACGCCACCAAATTCACAGAGTTTCTGGCGATATCGCTTTCGTGTCCACTAGAGGCGAATGGATCTCCTTGCAACACCGACTTCAACGGATCATTCATCAAATGCCCAGCAGCCATCAACCAATCGGCGACAGGCCAAGTCACCAATTCTTCTGCCAATGGTACCCCAGGTGCGACTTGTTCCGTCCGCACCAAGTAGTCATTTTGCCCTACAGGAGTTACCGAAATGTGGAATTCCTGGGTCACAGTTTCTCCTGTCCGCCTCCTAAATCTGGTTTGAAACGCGAAAGTTTCAAGTCGATTTTTCGCTCCCTCTGATAACTTAGATGCATCCCACCCCTGAATGTTTCTGATTCTAGTTGTTTTGGTTTTTCTGCCTTTACAACTTTATCCGGATCGGATTACTTAGGACTAGAACACTTAATTGGTAGATGCACCTTGATCTTCAACTCCCCTAGTTGGCTAACACCCACTGGGGGTTTTTTTAATTTTGGCAAACAACAGCAACTTTTGACGCAGATATTCTCTACCAGAAAATAGTGCTTAACCTAGAATACTTGATTGGTAGATGGGATGCCCCTTGATATTTAACTCCCCTAATTAAGTTAATCTCCACTCTTGTTTTTTTGGCACAGGAAAATAATCAATTTTCTCAGAAATTTATCCGGAGCATGGTGGTCAAACCTAGAACATTTAAATGGTAGATGCACCCTGATAACTAGCTCCCCTGGTTGGCTAACGCCCACTGGGGGGTTTTTTATGAAGGAAGTAAGCACAAAAACGCACTAAAAGCCTGAAACCTATATCTAAATAAGCTTACGCCAGTTGCTTCTCCTATCCAAAAATGCTCTTACTAGCAAGCTTTAAGAGTCGGGGAACCTTTTCAGTAGTTCCATACCCTACGCATTCCTACGTTGCTACAGCTACGCTAAGAGCCAACTTTTTCAGGAGTTTGGGGGATCTCTTGTGCGTAAGCCCTAAACCAACAATCATGCTTGACTTTTGACTTCCCCATAGGGGCTGACACACCCATTATTTAGGCAGCGCACCAGTCTATTTAATTGGCAAGCTTGTCCTGATAACTAACCCCTCTGAGGTTTTTCTTTAATAAACAACCAGTAACAACTTCAACCTCTGCTAATTTATCCGGTAGCTACCCATTTACTTTAGAAGACATTATTGGTAGATGCACCCTGATAACTCACTCCCCTAGTTGGCTAACACCCACTGGGGGTTTTTTCTATTTACGATTGCCATCAACCCCAATCTTAACGATTTTCTCCGGAAGATACTGGTTGCCCCTAGAAGAAATTATTGGTAGATGCACCCTGATAACTCACTCCCCTAGTTAGATTAACACTAACTGGGGTTTTTTTATTTTAAAAAATAACTGACCTTTGTACAAATTTATCCGGAATATGGTGTTCAAGCTGAGAACATTTAATTGGTAGATGCACCCTGATAACTAACTCCCCTGGTTGGCTAACACCCACTGGGGGTTTTTTTTACATAGAGGCTTGTCGTTAGACATCTCCCACCCTAGCATTTGCCGCCTATACAACTGGAGCGCACCGCTATTTTTGTTGCTACTGCTGGTAGACCTTGAGTATCCTTCTCTTGCCAGGATAAAGCGTAACCTGATCACGCTATTCCTGAATCGCTTACTTTTTATTATGAGCTAGAGATGCCACACCAAAATGATTGCTATGATATTTAATCATATTCTTAATTTTTTTTCTACATTTTGATCTTTACTCTTTGTCTGCCAGCAATCATGCTCTCAACTTCAGACCAGAGCTTCCCCGCTGACTACATAATATTTCTTGTTAAGAGCCTCAGCCTAGGGTGTTGACTCTGTACCCTTTAGCCCACAATACTTCATGCAGAAATTGTGTTTTTTATTTTGGCGTAAAGATGGCTGTTGCGGGCGCTTTCACACAAGCAAATACCAGCACAAATAATTTTTCGGTAATTCCCCAAAAAATAGCCAAAGTCAACAGCCTAGCCTCAGCCTCCCAAAAAATTGCCTTCCCTACTAGAAGCAGGGAAGGAGAAAAAGTTACTGGTTCAGGGTTTCACTATTAATTTGCCAAGAATGACCAGCTATATGGTAATATTTCATGGCATCATGCTAAAAAACTTTGCCTAGAATCAAAGAGTCGCCAACCCATGAGTTTAGCTGTAATTAAGTTCTCTTCAGAAGAGTGCGGCATTTGCCACAAAATGTCTTTTTATGACAAAAAGGTGGCTGAAGAACTGGGTTTAGAATTTATCGATGTAAAAATGCAGGATACGGCTGCTTACCGCAAGTATCGCAAGATTTTATTAACTCAATATCCCGATAAATCAGAAATGGGATGGCCTACTTACATCATCTGCAATTCTCCAGAAGGGGAATTTGAAATTGTGGGTGAGGTAAAAGGAGGTCATCCCAAAGGGGAATTTAGAAGCCGTCTTCAAGAGGTTCTCAATTCCACAGCTAGTCAGAACTAGAACTAAATTACCTCAAAAGATTTAACCTCTAGGACAGGGCCAATCATGGCAGTTGTCATGATATCTTCACGCACCTGTCCTTTAACCTTTGCTTTTTGTCCGGCTTTGAGTAAGTCTTTGTCAGCCCCTCTGAGGATTTCGTAAGTAACGCCCTCTTCTGTAACTAACGCCCATGCGCCTGTACCAATATCACGGCGTTCGATTGTACCTGTAAGTTTAATACTCATAAGAAGTGCTGAGTGGGGGAGTAGGGAGTAGGGAGTGGGGAGTGGGGGATGAGGGAGCACGGGAAGCAGGGGAAAAATAACTATTAATTATTGACCAATGCCCCATGCCCATTTATTACAGCACGGCGGAAATCAAGCTACTAGTTTAAAACTTGCAAAAGTCCTGATATACAAAACTTTTGACTTTTAACTTTTGACTTTTGACTTCCGCCTTGCGGTATTATGCTGTTTTTTCTTCGTTTTTCAATGCTAAACGAGCGAGTCCATAACAGACTAAGGCATTGGCGATAAGGAAGAGGCGTGCTAAGTTACCACTTCCCAAACCCCAAACTGCCGGATCTAAAAACGCACTTACTGTCAAGCAAGCTGCTACACCTAAAGTTGAACCCACGGCAAACCATTTCCAACTAGGATGTCCCAGCAGCAATGCCATTAACACAATGGGAATCAGTACGCTAGCAAACAGGGGATTCAACGCATCGGTTCCCTGGAGAGTATTGCCTAGTTCGGGAATTGAACTGCCCAAAACCCGGAAAGGCCATTGGGGAAGATCAAAAATATAGATTCCTTTGAGAAAGAATAACCCGGAACTCCCAGCGATTAGTCCACTAGATAAAGACCAACTCCAAGTGAAGGGGAAGTAAACCCGTAAAAACCAAGCCAGCAGATAGGAACCAACTACCATTAAAAGCTTGGGTAACAGTGCTACCGCACCACCATCAATCCAAAAGCCGGGGTTTAGATAGCCGTTATCCCGTAACCACCGAAAGAAATCTGGAAAACTGATTTGCCCACCAAAGGCTAGTTTTACCGCTGCTTCTGCATTGAGTTGTCCAGCGCCATAATAGTTCAAACCATCATCCTGGATAACTCGTGCGGACTGCTTGAGGACTTTTAAGATTTCATCTGGTTCTTTAACGCCAGCAGCCTTGATTAATGCCGCAACACCAGCAACGTGGGGAGCAGCCATGCTTGTACCCTGGAAACCCAGAAATACCCCTTCGCCGTTTTCATCGATAGTTTCTTGGAGAATCTTACCAGCTTCACTACCACCAGGAGCAGAAATATCTACCCCAGCACCAAAGTTAGAATAGGGCGCTCTTTCACCATCTGGGCCAGTTGCTGAAACGCCCATGACGTAGGGATAGCGGGCTGGATAGCTTGCTCCATTGGCGTTTTCATTTCCTGCTGCGGCAATGATAACTACGCCTTTTCTATGGGCATACTCGATCGCTTCTTTCATCAACTTGCTTTCACCGCTACCGCCCAAGCTCATATTAATCACATCTGCGCCTTTATCAGCAGCAAATTTAATTGCTTCGGCAATATCGGCAACAGTACCGCCACCGTATGAACTGAGTACCTTCAACGGCATCAGACTGGCTTCGTAAGCAATTCCAGCTACGCCATATTTGTTATTTGTGGCTTGAGCAATAGTTCCGGCAACGTGGGTACCATGCCCGTTATCGTCTGTGGCTTCTTCTCGGTCGTTAACAAAATCATAGCCTTTGACGAATTTTGTCTCATACAAGTCCCGCACCTTGGTAATACCGGTGTCAATTACTGCAACTGTGACACCGCTGCCTTTGGTTTGACTCCATGCGCCTTCAATACCGATTTTGTGCAAGTTCCACTGCTTGCTGTAATATTGGTCATTAGGGCCAACTAATGAGGGGCTTGTCTCATTATCATCTTCTTGGGGTCGCAAAAATTCTCCCAGCCAAGCTGCTTTACCAGGTTGTGGAATCTTGCTGTAGATATAGTTTGGTTCAATGAATTCTGTAGCTTGGGCAAACTGAGATTTTTTCAGTTCTTTGAGCCGTTGGCGATCGCCCTTGATAATATAAACATTATCTTTTTTGGAAAACTTGTTGTCTAATTGGGGTGTAACGTTGTATTGTTTGGCGATCGCTTGCAGATTCTGTTCCACCACTGATAACGGAATATCTTCCCGAAAATCAAGCAAAATCGTCTCAAACTCTCCTTTGGCTGCCAATCCCTGAAAATTCAGGAAACCAAATATGGCAGATACTAGCCCAATGACAAACAAGCACAATAATATAAGCTTTCTCATATTAACTCATCACCGCTTTTTGCCAGTTTGCTCACTACCATAACTTATCTCCATCCTTTAGTGGTGGATTTTGCACTTTTAGTTACAAGTTTCACTCAGGACTTTTTTAAACGATGGAACGTGGTCTTTTATGGTTGCCCTTATTAGTAATGTTTTTTTGGTTGGCTTGGCAAGGCTCGAAGGAGTATCAAAAAGTTGAAGCCTATCGCGCTTGGGCAGAGCAATTTGAACGGGCTAAGTACGATATTTATGCAGTATTGGGTCAAAAAGGCAACAATCTAACTTGGGGAAAACCCACGCCTAAAGGGCCTATTAAACTAGAAACATTCTCTTTGCTTGATGTTAGGGAAATACATCTTTTAGTAGATGATAAAAAAGTAGATTTAGAAAATTTACCAGAAAAAGGTCGTTCTATAGAGTTAGAATTTCTATTTTCCGAATCTACTGATTCAGTGCGGGTTCCGTTTACAGAAATCCCTTTGGCAGCAGAATGGGGTAAGTTCTTAGAGGGGGCGTTAGAAAGTTTGCGATCGCAAGAATAACTAACCACAGATGAATACAGATACTCGTAGGGACACGGCATTACCATGTCCTTAGCTGTGTACCTCAAGTTATTCCTCTACACCTGCTCCGTTGGCGCAGCCTCTTGTAGAGAAGAGACTGGGTTATCAAAAGACACAATTGAAGAAGGCAGGAGGCAGTCCCGATGAAACTTGTTTCATCGGGACTGCCTTTCTTGCTAAACAGTGATAAAAGTGGAAGTCTGAGCCGAAAGTATACTTGCAGTGACATTATCCAACTTCGCCAACACTTGGTTGTCAGAACTATTCATAATAAAGGCTTGACTTCCTTGTTGCTGTATCAACAATTGACCAAATTGGAGACCTCCTGACAAGGCAATTTTGTCAGTGCCGACTGCAAAATCAGTAATGGAGTCCGTGCCCTCACCTAAAGCCAACACAAAAGTATCAGCGCCGTAACCCCCTGTAAGTACATCATTGCCTGCGCCCCCATAAAGCCAGTCATTGCCTGCGCCCCCTAATAGTTGGTCATCGCCGGTACCACCAAATAGCTTATCGTTACCGTTATCACCCGAAAGCCTGTCATTACCGCTATTACCGTAGAGCAAGTCAGCACCATCATTTCCCCAAAGAGTATCGTTGCCGTCGCCTCCTGAAAGTTGGTCATTTCCTAGATTACCTACGATAGTGTCTGCACCCCCAAAGCCATAAATCTTGTTGGCTGGGGCATTGCCTTTTAAGTATTCAGAATTTGCAGTGCCATTGAGAAGATAAATTTCGGTAGCAAGAGGGGCTTTAACTGTGCCACTAATGGCAAAGTCAAAGAGGCTTTCGTCACTATCGTTGTTGGTCAAACTGAAGCTGCCACCATAAGTTCCAGGTGTAGGTGTATTCGTATTGAGTGCCACCGTGATACTTTTTGAAGTGTTGGCAGCCACGCTATATGGAAGAGTTCCTACCAAACTAAAGCCGTTGGGGAGTTTCAGATTACTCAGGTTGAGCGTAGCTGTACCCGTGTTCTTGATGGTGAAAGTTTTGGTTGCAGTACTGCCGAAAGCGACGTTGCCAAAGTCGATGGCAGTGGTGCTGCCATCTGCAATGTCAACCGTGCCATTGAGAACCTGAATTTCGGGGGTAGGAGCAGGTTTAACTATACCACTAATAGCAAAGTCAAAGGGGCTTTCGTCAGGATCATTGTTGGTCAAACTGAATCTGCCACCATAGGTTCCAGGTGTATTCGTATTGAGCGCCACCGTTATATTCGTCCAATTATTGATAGCCAAGGTAGCTGGAAAAGTTCCTACCAAACTAAAGCCGTCGGGGAGTTGGAGATTACTCAGGTTGAGTGGAGCTTTACCGATATTATTGATGGTGAAAGTTTTGGTAACGGTGCTACCGAAAGCGGCGTTGCCAAAGTCAATGGCAGTTGTGCTGCCATCTGCAATGTCAGTTGTGCCATTGATAACTTTAATTTCGGGAGCATTAACTTTACCAGTAATAGCAAAGTCAAAGGGGCTTTCGTTACTATCGTTGTTGCTTAAACTGAAGTTACCAGTGTAGGTTGCGCCAGTGGTTGTATTTAGTGCCACCGTTATATTCGCCGAAGTGTTAGCAGCCAGAGTAGCTGGAAGAGTTCCTACCAAACTAAAGCCGTCGGGGAGTTGGAGATTAGTCAAGTTGAGTGCAGCTATACCTGTGTTCTTAATGGTAAAAGTTTTGGTCACGGTGCTGCCAACAACGGTCTCGCCAAAGTTAATGACGGTGGTACTGTTATCTGCAATGTCAACTGTGCCATCAAGAACTTGAATTTCGGGGCTAGGAGTCTTATTGGTGGGGGCTTCGTATGCACCAATATCAGTCAATACACTGCCGTTGCCATCACCATCTAGGGGAACAATCTTAGTGATGCTATTGAAGGCACTGGAACCAGCATCGATTGCAGGACTTCCAGGTTTGAGCCTAAAGTCACGATTCGCGGCATCAACAAACAAGGGATCTTTGTTTACAACATTTCCTGAGCCTGTGCCTTTCAAAACTCCGTTGTAAGCGAGATTATTGTTAAATGAAACATTACTAGAATTAGAAATAGAAGTGGCAGACTCTCCGTCAGTCGCATACATAATATTGTTATAGACCCTAACATTTTTAGCACTGTTAAGGAAAATTTCTCCGACTGGAAGTGTTTGTGAGTTTTGGTAGGCTGTATTATTCACAATATCTACAGGATTTTCTCCTTTGAAAACCTGAATACCTCCACCACCATTGTTGTAAACTAAGTTATTACTAATTAAGGCCTTGCCAGTGTAAGCAACATCATCAATATAAGAAGTATCAAGCATTATTCCATGACCTTCTGTGATCTGTCCTACCTGAACCCAAGGCACTAATTGTTTATTATCAAAAGAGGTGTTGCCTTGAATAATTACTTTGTAATCTTTTACATTGCCGTCAGAGTTCCAAGATTTAAATATTGTAATTCCTTGGGTTCCAAAAGGTGAATACCAAGAATTTCCAGAAACGAGGTTATTTTTTACTGTAATGTAGTCTGCTTCAATTGTTGTAATCCCGCCTCCGGGAAAATTAGAAACGTTGTTATTGCTAATTGTGATGTGATGTGAACGTTTCTTGATAGCACTATCGATGAATGTAACGTTAATACCGTTACCAGATGTTGCGGGGTTATTCAAATTATCTTTTTGCTGGAGCGCATATTCTAATGTAATTTCATCTCGTGCTCCTTCCAATGTTAAGCCTTCAATTACTACATAAGAAGAGCCTGTAATTGAGATAGCATTCCAATTGTTTTTGTGTGCTTCTAAAACAGGTTTGTGTCCAGGATAAGCAGTAAATTTGATCGGCGCACTAGCGGTACCATGCTTATTTGTAATATTCAGGATATTAGCGTAAATATTTGTGTAAGTACCATTCATGACATAGACGGTATCACCTGCTTGTACCAAGTCCGCGGCTTTTTGGAGCGTGCGAAATGCGCCTCCCTCGCTCAAACCATTACTTTTATCATTGCCTGTTCCAGAAACGTAGTATGTTTTGCCAGCCATGAGATTAACTCCGAATGTGTGTAAAGGAATTTGGTAGTACGCTCTCAGCAATAAACTAAGTTGCTAAGTAGTTATTTCAATGGGCTATTTCCTGGACTTTTAAAGACAGTCGCAGTTGTAGGCGATCGCAACTTAAAATCGCGTCGTTTGTAGAAACACTGTTGTAAGACCTAAAATTTTTTTCCTATCAAGCGTTGATAGTTAAACTAAGGATGTCGATATCGTCAATCGCCAGTATTTGATTGAGGGTGTTCGGACGATTTACACTTAGGCAAGGCAGGGCAAAGCCGGAGACATTTGCTGTCTTCTCTGCGTTTTTTGTTAGACATTCTATGATTGTCAGAACTAGATTTGGATCTGACAATTCAGCAGCAT
This sequence comes from Nostoc sp. UHCC 0251, assembly GCF_034932245.1. Lineage (NCBI taxonomy): Bacteria > Bacillati > Cyanobacteriota > Cyanophyceae > Nostocales > Nostocaceae > Nostoc > Nostoc sp. UHCC 0251. The sequence goes on along the minus strand of NZ_JAYGHD010000384.1, from coordinate 51 downwards.
CTGGAAAACCTCACTTCTATTTCTCTCTCCTAAAAGGAGAGAGACTTTGAA
>NZ_JAYGHD010000383.1:10019-14717 GCF_034932245.1 Nostoc sp. UHCC 0251 | reverse complement strand
AGGTAAATTCAAACCTTTTCCCTTTCCCCTTTCCCCCTTAACCGAAAAGTATTGCGACCTCAAGCGGAATAATTTATTTTTTTGAGTTCCCCTTTAAACTTTTTTCTCACCACCTGCGAGGAGTTCTAGAATGACTCCATTTGTCCAGCCGAAACCAACTTCGTTAGAACTATATCCAAAGCAGATTTCGTCGGAAACGTTGGCAGAACAGCGTTCAACATCGTATTTCTCAACTAGGGTGTTGTGACGCCCGAATTCTTTAATTACCATAGCCAGGAATTTATCGGCAATGCGATCGCCTTCTGTATGAAACCCATAGCGGTGAAGTCCCTGGACAGCAATTAATGTCAATGGTGCCCAACCGAAGGGTGCATCCCACTGGTTGCCGGTAACACGAGTACTGGTAAAAATTCCGCCTGGGGCTTCAAACAAAGAGAGATTTTCCACGACGCGCTGGGCTTGGGCTTGAGAAGCAATTCCTAGCCACAGGGGATAGAAGGTGGTAGCAAATTCGTAACGGCGGCGTTCTCCACTCTGGAAGTGATAATCGAAATAAAGTCCCTGTTCTTCATCCCAGAGACACTTATCAATACGATCGCGGCGGATATCTGCACGATCGCGCCATTGTTGTTCGAGTTGTTCGTTCCCCAGAATAACGTTAATTTGCGCCAAGTCTTGTTCTACCTGATACAGCAAACTGTTGAGGCACACAGGAGCATAATGGAGGATATCAGCACTGAAGGGGCCAAAGCGGTTGGTGATATCAAAGCCGGACTCGCGCATGGTGCGATCGCCCTTATAAAATAGGTGCGTTAGTTCGTCTTTTTCCCGGTTGTAGTAAAGACTAACGTCATAATCCTCAACCTCAAAAGTTTTATAGTATTCCTTGACGCGATCATAATGGCTTTTTCCCTCATCATCCCGCTCAGAGAACAAAACTTCTGGCGCAGGGCCTTCCCCAAAAGCATAGAATCTAGACAAACCTGTTGCCGGATTCAGGTGAGGTGGTACTACCCAGTAATAATAAAACTGTTCTAGGATCGGTATGGTTGACTTTAACCACTCTTCATCCTGGGTGTGCTGGAATAACGCCAAAACCATCATGCTGAGGACGGGGGGTTGCGATCGCGACAGCATATAAGTCCGGTTGGAATTGAGGATAGTGCCGTAATGCTGCACCTGGTACAACAACTGATCAACTTGGTTTTGCGCTAGCTCCCATTCTTCATCGCGCAAAAGTCCCAGTAATATAAAGTAGCTATCCCAGCCGTACATTTCGTTAAAGCGCCCACCGGGTACAATATAAGGGCCTGGTAGGTATAGTAACCCATGCTCTTTAATCGCCTCTGCTTCAGTTGGCAAAGTGCGAATTTGCAGCTGTTGCATATCCTTGGAAGATAGCGATCGCTCCAACACAGTCTGAATGTTGGGACAATCTTCTGAAGGTGAAATGTAGACTATCCAAGGAGTCTCAGTTTTGTGATCTAGTTTGGTATCTTTGGCAGATTGGAGTAAGTGTTCGTGCGATCGCGTTAAGGTTTTCCAGGTTTTTTTGATATGGAGGCGCAGGGTGTCAATCTGCGTGGTGGTAAGTGTTGGTGAAATGGTCATAATTCAGAATTATTTTTTAAACGCAAAGGGAATCGCAGAGGTACGCAGAGATTTTAGGGGGTTTTCTCTGCGTGGGATAGATTTCTGTTTTTACTCGGCACTACTAATTAATAGGGCGACTGGGAAATGGGCGAGGGCAGATCCGATGGATAATGTTTCTTTAGTTTGTAATGGTTGCTGAGTGAGGACGTTTTTCCAGGTGGGGGAAGTTCCAGAGGGTAATTTTAGGTGCGTATCTTGCCAAACTGAGTCGCCCAAGGGGTTGTCTCCTGGTTGGATGAGGCTTGTTAAAAAGCGAGGGGCGATCACGATCGCTGTTTGATTCCCCTCGCGCCGCGCAAAGGCGATAATGTGATTGGCGTAGGTTCCTTGAACTTCTAATGGTAAATAATCGCCGTCCTGAAATAATGAGACATAGTTTGTTCTGGCTTGGAGTAGTTGAGCCGTTAAAAACAGTTTGATTCTGCCGTCTGTTTTGTCGTTTAGTAACTCCTGAATCAGCCCCAGAATGTCTGTTTTTACCTGTTCGCGGATGGCGCTTAAATAGGTGCGTCGCTGTTCAAAATCTACCGGGCGGCGATTGTCTGGATCGACTAGGCTTAGTTCCCAAAGTTCTGTTCCTTGGTATACATCGGGTACGCCGGGGGCAGTAATCTTCAGTAGAGTTTGGGAAAGGGAATTGAAGATACCATACTCTGCAATTCGCTGTTGGAAGGGACGAAAGGTTTCTAGAAATTCCCCGGAGATAGAAGGATCGAGTACTTTCTCAATAAAGGAGGTACAAGCTTCTTCATACTCGCTATCAGGTCGCAACCATGCTGTATGAACTTTCGCTTCTCGAATTGCCTTAATTATATATTCCTTCACCCGTTCCACGAAGGATGCATGTTCGTGTTCGGCAAAGGGAAACGCCCCTACTAGGGTTTGATAGAGAAAATACTCATCGTTGCGATCGGGCATAGCGAACCCGTGGCGATGGCTACGATGTCCTCGATTCATGGCGCTCCAGGTATTTACCTGCTGATCCCATTCATCGGGAATTTCTGATAGGACATTCAATCTGGTTCGCACATCTTCGCCGCGCTTGGTGTCGTGAGTGGCTGTGGTGTTCATTGTATGAGGCCAGGTTGCTTGGTGCTGTTTGTTAAAGGCATGGAATTTCGCTAAGTCGATGCCAAAATGACCAGGATTTCCCCCGACTTCATTCAGCGACAGCAACCGATTGTAAACATATAATGTGGTGTCTTCAACGCCTTTTGCCATTAGTGGGCCACTGTATTGCTGCATTCGCAAGACAAAATATATCCACTGTTCGCGTTCTGTTTGAGTTAAAGAATTATCAAACTCTAGCAGCATTAACTTTTCAATAAAGGTCAGTTCGTTCTGCAATAGGGGCGCTTGTTCTTTGGCTTGATCGATTACTTTCTCAATGGTAGCGCGATCGCTATCTCCAATTCCATCAGGGGTAATATAGGTGCGGTAAATCGGGAACAGTGTCAAAACTTCGGCGATCGCTCTTTTTAATCCATTCAGCGTAAAATCATTACCATAGCGATATTTACTGGAAACATTTTTTAACAAAAGAGCCAGATTGTCAATATCACCTGCTAAGTTCTTTTCCAGAATTAGGTGTTTTTTATCCTTTACTACCGAGGCATAATCTACTCTTGAGCTAATAAAGTTTTGATAAATTTTATCGAAGGATGATTCATTTTCTGTTTGGCAAAATACACCATTTACATAATTTAAAAAGTCGTATCCAGACGTACCTTCTATTTTCCAGTTTTCCGGCAACTCTTCGGTGAGTTCTAAAATCTTCTCGACTGTGATATAAATATCGCCCGTCTTTTCTCGCAGCCTTTCAAGATACTGGATTGGGTTATAAAGTCCATCTATATGGTCAATGCGTAAACCAGTAAATTTGCCTTCTTCAACCAGCTTTTGAATTAGGCTGTGGGTATTATTAAAAACCCGCACTTCTTCAACTTTAACGGAAATTAGTTCATTGACAGTAAAGAAACGACGGTAGTTCATTTCCTCCGCCCCAACTTTCCAGAAGGCAAGACGGTAAAATTGGTCATTCAGTAATTCATCTAGGAGATTAAAGCTTTCTGAATTGCCGGGTTCTCCGTTAAAAGTTTGGATATTTTCGTCAATGAATTCGCGGATAGCATCGTTTGTGGTGTAGAGTTCCCAAACCAATCCTTTAATAAATGCGATTTGGTCTTGTCGCTGTTTCCCTGCAACTTCTGAGGGCACATTTTTGAGAATGTAGAGAATTCCCAATAGCTTAATAAAATCGGGATGATTGCGTCCCAGTGTGCGCGTGAGTTGACCCAGATTATGGGTGATAAATTTTGTGTAAGATTCTAACCGCAGTGGCAGTTTTAAGCTGTAATAGTTGACAGTTAAACCGTTTTGTTCATATTGCAGCTGGATGTGTCCGTTTTCCAAGGATGCACCATAGAAATCTCCCAGCAACGGCGCGAGAATTCGCTCTTGGCGATCGCCAAAGGGAGCATTCCAAGAAAGGTCGAAGTAGTCGGTATAGCTGGAATCTGGGCCGTGTTCCAATACGTCCATCAAGTAATCGTTTTCGCTGCTATAAGCCATGTGGTTTGGCACAATATCTTGTAACCAGCCCATACCAAGAGATTGAATTTCAGCAGCTAATGCATCAAAAGACTCATTAGTTCCCAGTTCTGGGTTAAGTTGAGTGGCATCTACTATATCGTAACCGTGCGTACTCCCGGATCGTGCTTTGAAAATAGGGGAAGCATACAAATCGGAAATACCTAAATCTGCTAGATAAGCTGCGATCGCTTTGGCGTTGTCAAAGCCAAACTGAGGTGTAAACTGAATTCGATAAGTGGCGGTAGGAATTCGCATATTTTTTTTGAGTGGGGAATGGGTAGAGACGCGATTCATCGCGTCTGTACAAAATGGGGAGTGAGGGGGATATAGCTTTAGCTTCTCGCAGGGTGGGAGATGGGGGAGTTTGAGCCTTTTTACTCGGACGTTGAGCCTTTTTACTCGGACGTTGAGCCTTTTTACTCGAACGTTGAGCCTTTTAGCTCGGACGTTGAG
>NZ_JAYGHD010000383.1:0-9919 GCF_034932245.1 Nostoc sp. UHCC 0251 | reverse complement strand
CTCGGACGTTGAGCCTTTTTACTCGAACGTTGAGCCTTTTAGCTCGGACGTTGAGGTTATGAGGCCGAAACTTTAAGTTTTAACAATTGCGAATTGCGAATTGCGAATTGCGAATTGCGAATTGCTTTAACTCTCCCCCTCATCCTTTTTCATAGAGTACTAAACTAGTAGGTTGCAATTTCACTTCTTGGCCCACAGACAGATGTTCAGCAGCTTCAGAACCATGCCCAAACCATGAGGTATCAGCAGAGTCTAACAATTTATTAGCATTTTGCTTAAACGGCAAATTCACTGTCACGGGAGACGAATTGAAATTCATCGCAAATATTAGTTCACTTGATTCGCACCAACGACGCACAACAACCAACTGCTTGTCTTCATCGCTAGTCGCTTGGATGGAGTTGCGGTCTTTATTAAAAAGTGCTGGATGCGTCTTGCGTAAATTAATTAACTGACGATACCAATCCCACAGAACTTTGTGCTTACCTTCATTGCGTAATTCCCAATTGAGTTTAGACTTTAGGAAAGTTTCTGCCGATTCGGGATCTGGGGGATCATTTGCATAGTGGAATGCTTCAAATTCTTGTTTGCGTCCGGCTCGAACTGCTTGAATTAAATCTAAATCGGAGTGGCTGACAAAGTAAATGAAGGGTGCTGTTTCGCCGTATTCTTCTCCCATGAACAACAGGGGTAAGTTGGGTGACAGTAGCACAGCGCCAGCAGCTAACTTTAATCCCTCAAAAGAGATGCGCTGGCTGAGGCGTTCTCCTTTCATTTGATTGCCGATTTGATCGTGATTCTGAATACAGATTGTAAATTGTGATAAAGGGCGATCGCGGCAAGATACGCCATGAAATCTCTTGCGGTGTGGTGCGTACTTCCAATCGTAGACAAAAGTATCTTCATAAGCTTTTGCCAGATCAGCACATTGCCCAAAATCTTGATAATATCCTTGGCGATCGCCTGTCAATAGTGCGTGCAATGAATGGTGAAAATCATCACTCCACTGGGCATCGAGTCCATATCCACCCAATTCTACCGGCCGAATTATTTGCGGATTATTCAAGTCACTTTCGGCAATTAGATGGCGTTTCCATTTCTGTCCTTGTTGTGAAAAATGATGAACTGCTTCCGCCAGTTCCCACAGAAAATGCTTCGCCCCCAAGTCGTAAATCGCTTGAATGGCATCCAGCCGCAATGCATCTATGTGGAACTCGCGCAACCAGTAAAGCGCATTTTCGATAAAATAATTTCGCACACCCTGACTATGGGCATCGTCAAAATTCAGCGCTTCGCCCCACGGCGTTTTATAGGTTTTAGTAAAGTAGGGCGCGAACTGACTCATATAGTTGCCTTCTGGCCCAAAGTGGTTATACACCACATCCAGGACTACGGCAATTCCGTGTTGGTGGCAAGCATTTACTAGTTGCTTCAGATCGGCTGGGCTACCGTAGGAATTTTGGACAGCATAAGGGTAAACGCCGTCATAACCCCAGTTGCGGTATGCAAGAGTTGCTTCAATATGAGTGTCTCCCGGAAACTGGGAGATGGGCATAATTTCAATAGCGTTAATTCCCAGTTCTTTTAAATGCGGTAAGCGGGGAATAATGGCGGTGAAAGTTCCTTCGGGCGTGAATGTTCCAACATGGAGTTCGTAGAAAATCATCGACTCCACAGGAATCCCAGTCCACCCTTCATCAGTCCAATCAAAGTGTTGATCGACAATTTGAGACGGCCCATGCACCCCTTCAGGTTGATACTGCGAGGCTGGATCGGCAAAGGTGTCTTGCCCATTTAAGACATACCGATAAAGCGTACCTGGATACACATCGCTGACTTTCGTGTGCCAGTATCCCTCAGACTGAGGCTTGAGGGGAATTAACTGCTGTTCTGGCGTCAAAATTTTTACCGTGACGCCATCTAATAGCGGAGACCAAACTGTAAACTCACACTCTCCGTTACCCAAGTAGTTAGCACCAATTCTCACGCAGTATCCTCCCATCAGTTCCAGTTTGTTGTGCCGAATTATGGCGCAATCGCAAATGTCATTGATTGCACAATGTTTACAAACACGCCAGATAGCATAATGGTTGGTCTACCAGACTTTTTGCTAGCACCTGGAGGCGGATTTTTTACGAGAATAAATTCAGTCTAATGATAAATTCGGTTGTGAAGGAGGCAGGGCAATAAGGTTTAATTAAGGTTTTTTGATGACAATTTTAGATCACAAATCCGCGATAAATCGCCTGATTATTGTAGAGACGGCGATTCATCGCGTCTTGTCTTAATTGCAGTTCCCATCAACACAGTATGCTGATTGATATGTATTAGAACGCTTACCAAATATGGTGTAGCGATTATCGCGGATTTGTTCGTAAAAGCGATCGCCTGCCCATTTCATCCCCGGTAAGGCTCGATAAGCGTCTACAAATATACTTCCTGCTGGCAATAACCGCCCAATTTCTTCAGCCGCGTTACTACCTTGCCAACGTCTCTGAGGTTCATTACCATCAATTAAAATCATTCCCTGTTCACAGTCTTGAGCTGTAATTCCCCACTGTAAAAGTGTTTGCTCATCTTGCATAGGACTGTAGCGAAACAGCTTTCCTTGGTCTAAGGTTTCTAGCAATTGCACTAGGGTAACGCAGAGATTACAATTCCCGTCGTAGATTACGTAGTAATTCATAAAAATAATTGACTTGTTGGATGTGTATAAATACAACTTTGGTATTCTAGCTTAGAAAATCGTGGCGATCGCTCTTGCCTCACTAAAGCAGTGCTAAATTTGGCAAGTTGAAGAAGAATTCAGAAGTCAGAATGGGCTAAACCCTAGCTATCCGCTAACAGGAGCAAAGCCGGAGACGCTCCTTTCAGCTTATCCCGAACTCAGCTTAGTATTAGTTTGGGTACGCACTCAAAGCAGCGTGATTATTCCGATCATTATGGCAGGTAAATTAACGCAGTTTCAAGATAACTTAGCTTCTTTTAGATGTCAGCCTCTCGCCAGAACATCTGCAACTTTTAAATCAAGTGAGTCAAATTGAACTGGGTTTTCCCCATGACTTTTTGCAGAATAATGTAATTCGCGATGCCTGCGGCGGGCTGCGCCTACGCCTTTTTGTGGCACATTAAGTACCATAGGAAACTACCGTATTTAACTAAGAGTAATAAACTTTAACATATTCAGACATTAATTCAATCCATCGTCAGAGAGTTTCGGACAGCGAAGCAATTCTGTAAAGTTGGGTTTAAAAGGCATTAACAACGAAGAATCATGAGCGACAACAGCATTACATCACGTTTGTACCCTAGCCGCATTGACATTCCCGCCGAAGCGCGAGTGCAAATCGTGGTACTTCTCAACCAAACTTTGGCAGCTACTTCTGATCTGAAAACCCAAGCAAAGCAAGCGCACTGGAATGTTAAAGGTACTGACTTTTACCAGTTACACTTATTATTTGATGAACTTGCTGGGGAATTAGAAGGATACATCGATATGGTAGCTGAACGCGTCACAGCTTTAGGCGGATACGCTTTTGGAACAGCCCGCGCCGCAGCTAGTAATTCAATTTTGCCAGAATATCCCTTAGATATTTTGGATGGTAAAGATCATGTAACAGCCTTGTCAGATCGTTATGCATTTTATGCTAAACATCTCCGGGAAGCGATCGCTAAAACTGATGAATTAGGGGATGCTGATACCGCCGACCTTTACACCGAAATTTCCCGCACCATTGACAAACGACTCTGGTTCTTAGAAGCTCATCTGCAAGTAGCAGAAATTAAGGCAGAGAATGGTAAAGCGGGTACTACTAAAACTCAAAAGATCCCTGCTGGCGTAAAATAAGCACTTCTGAGAAAAGTAGCCTTTCGTAAATTTAATAGTATCTTTTTGGTAAGTACGTCACTTTTAAGTGCGTACTTTTCTTTTATATGTATATCCTTTACTATTGAAATAGTTCAAAACTAGGTCGAAAAATTCAAAAGTATCTTCGACAAGTGATATCTCAAGATTAATACTTTAACTTGAATAAGTTATTAGCTTACTGCAAAAGTATGCTAATTCCATTCTGATTCTTAACTCTTGTACAGACACGATTTATCGCGTCTCTTCTACGATTCATCGCGTCTCTAAATACTCATTAACAACGAGGTAAATATATGTCTCAAAATACAATTAGCCATCTAATTCATGATAGAAACGCCCGAGGTCATGCCAAAATGGGCTGGCTCGATAGTTATCACACATTTTCCTTCGGTAGTTTTTACGATCCGAACCGTATGGGATTTCGTTCTCTGCGGGTGATTAACGACGATCGCATCGCCCCTGGTGCTGGATTCCCTACCCACTCTCATCGTGATATGGAAATCCTCACTTATGTCTTAGAAGGTGCTGTAGAGCATAAAGACAGTTTGGGTACAGGGTCGGTGATTCGTCCCGGTGATGCACAGATTATGAGCGCTGGTACTGGAATCAGTCACAGTGAATTTAATCCTTCGCCAACTGAACCCCTCCACTTGCTACAAATCTGGATTCTTCCCGATGAAGAAGGATTAGCGCCAAGATATGAACAAAAAGCTTTTCCTCTGGAAGAAAAGCGTGGCAAACTCCGCTTAATTGCTGCTAAAGATGGGCGCGATGGAGCCGTGACAATTCACCAAGATGTTGAGTTATACACATCTGTTTTAGAGTCAGGTGATGTTGTTAATTATCAAGTCAAACGCGATCGCTACGCCTGGTTACAAATAGCGCAAGGCATAGTTAACTTGAATGGCGAGGAACTCAGAGCAGGCGATGGTGTGCAAATCAACGGCGAAGAACAGCTAGAAATTAGCACTAACATCGGCGGCGAAATCTTGCTTTTCGATTTAGGTTAATTTTAAGTCTGTAAGGTAAGCATTCTAAGCCCAAAATCCCCGGTTTCTTTCAGGAGCCGGGGATCTTGTGTCTACGAGGTTGACCGCTTTAGAGTAATCCATTGCTAAAGTTGCTTTTATATTTGGCCTCTAATAAACAAATATTAGAGCGGAAGCAAGTGACCAGAAAACACGGCAAATTTTTCTTGAGCAAAAGCTATTTTGTCTTGAAGCCCGGAAAGTTTTGGCAAAGTGCTATTGATCGCTTCTAATCGTGGTATTAAACCCTCTCGATTGGCAATTTGAATCGAAAGTCCAGGACGCGCATTGATTTCTAATAAAAGCGGCCCTTTTTCGCGATCAATAACGATATCAACCCCAAGATAGCCAAACTCGGTTTTATCGCCTAACTTCGCAGCCATTTCTAAAATAGTTTGCCAATGAGGGATATGGCGATCGCATAATGAATGTCCCGTTTCAGGATGATTGTCAATATAGCGGTTGTTTTGAATCCCAGCCAAAGTCCTGCCAGTCGCTAGATCAATCCCAACGCCAACGCCACCTCTGTGTAAATTTGCCTTGCCGTCGGAAGCTCGCGTTGGCAGGCGCAACATTGCCATTGCCGGTACCCCTCGGTAGACAATTATCCGAATATCGGGGACACCTTGATAAGCAATTTCATCAAAGATCGGATCGAACTGTACGGCGTATTCAATAATGGCGACATCGCTGTTGCCTCCTAATGAAAACATCCCGCTAAGAATGTTGTAAATGTGATACTGTAAGTCTTCCGCTTTGAGAATAGAATCATTTGCTTTGCGATAGCCTTCATTTGTCACATCTTTAATCACTACGATGCCATCCCCACCGCTCCCCCTTGCTGGTTTGACCACAAAGGCTTTGTGTCCACCAACAAGGTTTGATAGTGTCTTTACTTCATTTTGAAAAGTAATAACACCATAAGTTTCTGGAACTTGTACGCCAATACTTTGAGCAATTTTTTTGCTTTCTAGTTTAGAGTCGGCAAGACGATAAATCCGACGCGGATTAGTAGGGAAAATATAGTCTAAGTTACGAGCGTTAATTCCTAAGATGCCGGAACGCTTGAGTGAAAATGGAAACATCGCAGCTACACCTTTGTTTGTTTCAACTGCTTCTGGAGCGACATAAAGCGGAAATATTCAATGAGCTTGTAGCCGTTGTAGCGTCCCACCAAGATATTTATTCCTAAAACCACTAGCAACAGTTCTGGGAAGACGAATACCCAATGTTCTACATAGTCGTTAATCATGCAAAAATACCCGATAACGGCGGCTAAAACCGTACTGAATCCGGCAATTATAGTTTCCTTTGCACCATTTTCTTCCCACATCATTGATGCCCGTTCAATCGTCATTGCAAGGATAACAATCGGGAATAAAGACACAGATAAACCCAGATTGAGATTGAGGCTTTCCATGACAATTGCTAGTAAACCTACCACTAAGACAGTTGCAGTTAAAATTGCGGCGAGTCGAGGCACGATTAAAAGCTGCAATTTATTTAAATAGCCACGAAACAAAAGCCCGATAATTACTACTAGAACGAATAGCGGGATGCCAGTAAATAATCCAGTTTGCCGAAAAGCGAGAGAAATGAGGATCGGCGTAAATGTACCGAAGGTTTTCAACCCGATCATCTGATGCAAAATGGAGATAATCAATGCACCAATGGGGATGAGGACAAGTATCTGAAAGACTCGCTGACTTGCTAGGGGCAGACTAAGAAAAGAATATTCGATAAAGGGATTGGTAACTCTTCTACCGCGCCAAACGGCTCGTGTTAGTCCATTGTCGGTATTAGGTTGAACGACGACTTCTAAATCGACGTTGTTAGCTCCTTGGGCTTGTAGAACCCGATCTGAACCGTACCACCAAGTTAAATAGCGATCTTGCTCTTTAAAAGTGCGGTCAAGGGGATCGAAAGCCAGCCAGCGTTCGCCCGATCGCACCTCCAGCCATTCAATAAAATCAGTCGAATAAACTTCATCACTTCTCAAATAAATGCCATTGCCCACTCTTGCCGGAACATTAGCTCTACTCAACAAAAATGCTGCTATTTGTGGGGTCGATTCTTCTTTTCTCAGGTTTCTAGTAATAGTCTGAATCCGAATGTCATCTGTCTGGAGAGCTAGTTGATAGATTTTTTTGGCAAAAGAGAGGCGATCGCTTGACTGCTTTTTAGCTTCTCTCAAAAGTGAGTCGATCTCAGCAGTGGGCAAATTTTCCGCCAAATTGTCTTGAACTCTCTCGGTATTTTCGCCAAACCTAACCAGTTCTTTATCTACCAGCCGTCGTCCTGAAATTGGTACTTTTTCGCTGCCAGGATCAACGTTACTTTGCCGACGAATAATAGCTCGATAAAAGAGAGTTTTATTACTGTCAACTGAGTCTTCTTTAGTAAAGACTGCCACTCGGTTTGCTGAATCTTTTAACGTCTGGACTTGGCGAGTAAATCCTCCATTCAGAAAATCTTCCTTAACAATTTCGTAGCGTTGGGAATCTTGGGGAAGATGAAACTTAATATTAGTAGGTAAATCTTCGTCATCTGAAAACGGTGAGGGTTACGAATCTAGCGATAGCTTTGCCTCAACGTACCAACTACTGAAAGCTTGATTGGGTAAAAACGGCACATCGGAAGCAGTCAGCTTGTGGACAAAAATGGCTAAACCGATCGCCGCTAAAAACAAGGCGAGAAGTAAGGCATAAAAAGTACGCTTCACTGCTGCGCCTCCTGGGTTGGACAGGATGGATTTTTAGTAAATGTCTGGGATGAATCAACAACTAATTTGGCTTTTTCGAGCATATTGCGTCCGATTAAGACTGGATAGTTGAAATCGTCGCGATCGGCAAGGTTTACCTCTTCCTCAATCCACCGACCCGCCACACAGATTTTCATGCGTACTACCGGGCGACGAATATAGTCAGATTGGCGACTTTCAATACGAACCCACCGCACGATAGGCAGTTCAAAAGTCTGTTTAACTCCATCTCCATCACTAAAGCGGAACTTAATCATGCCGCCGGATTCAGTTTCTTTATCTGGCTGTTCTAAAATCTCGGCATTAATCGAGGTAGTCGTTGCACCTGTATCTAGCTTGACTTTCACCTCTTTTTCAACACCAGCAATTTTTCCCTTTTCTATCCAGCCAACAGTTTGAGTCTGTTGTTGCGCCGAGTCAGTAGCTTTAGTTTCTTGTAAAGTGCATCCCGCTCCAGACAACAGGCTGATGGAAATTACCACCCAAATTTTTTTAAGTGTACTTGGTGTAAACCAATCGAATCCAATCGTTATAGGTAGCAAATATTTACTATAGACCGGACTCTATGCCCATAAATAATATATTTCGTTACAGTTATAATCAAATCATTCTAAAGGTTGATTTGACGAGTTTTTTGGAAAAACAATCTGAAATTGTTGCTTAGAAGACAAAAACTAATGTTTGTTATATTTACCCTTACTACTCATTTTTTGTTGTTGGGGGTTGGCAAGCTTCTTTTTTCAGATTCAACTTTGCCCAGTCCAAGTAAAGGGTAGTCCATAAATACTTAATGGCTTAATTTATATATTAAAGTGCAGATATGTTTGATATTAAGCATTGGAGAATCGATATCTAAAAGCCAATTTCCATCAAAAAACTCAAAATTTTCATCGTAAACAAGAACCAAATCATCAATTCTTGAGTGTTATGATTTTGTTTTTGTGTGACATCAACAGCATCGATTATGAATACGCGCCACCGCATTCTGAACGTAAGGATAAAACTTGGAATGAAAGTGTTGCTTCTGAACGCATCACCAAGCACAATGTTGGCTACAGCTACGAAGTTGAACAAACCCCAGCAGGAGATTAGCTAGGAGTGCGATGGCGTACCCGCCCGTCGTAGGCGATCGCAAAACGAATTTGACTACAATCCTTAGAAAGAGTAGCAATAATCTAATGTCTAAAAAGTCCGATTCTCAGTTCCAAAATCTCTTTAGTTCACCCAAATCAACCAACTGGGACGAAAGATTAGCCCAAATAGCCTATCGCTTTAACCGAGAGTATCAACGTGAAACCTTTGAACTCCCAGCAGAAGTACAGGCGATGCCGATATTTGGCGAGTGGATTGGAGGTAGTTTTTCGGGGAGAATTGCTTCTCCTTTTTGGGAAATTGCTGAACCTAAAAAGAACCAGCACTGTTTAGATATAGGCTGTGGTATCAGCTTTTTAATTTATCCTTGGCGGGATTGGCAAGCATTTTTTCATGGACAAGAAATCAGTAATGTGGCACGCGATACCCTTAATTCTCGTGGGCCGCAGTTGAATTCCAAGCTATTCAAAGGTGTTGAGTTGGGAGCAGCCCATCAGTTAAACTACTCATCAGAGCAGTTTGACCTAGCGATCGCAACAGGATTCAGCTGCTATTTTCCAATGGAATATTGGGATGCTGTATTAGCAGAAGTCAAGCGGGTGTTAAAACCAGGTGGACATTTTGTGTTTGACGTTCTCAACCCAGAACAGCCTTTAGCAGAAGATTGGGCAGTTCTGGAAACCTATTTGGGGGCTGAGGTGTTTTTAGAGCCTTTGGCTAAATGGGAAAAAACCATTAAAGCGGCTGGTGCTAAAGTTGTAACCCATAAATCAGGGGAATTATTCGAGTTATATAAAGTGCGGTTTTAAAAATATATTAGTCAGGGATAAGTGGACTTGATGGATCTAAAGAAGTTGTAAAAACAAAATAAATTACCCCAGATCCAAGAATCATGATAGCGAGACTGAACAGCAACACCCATCGGTCTGTTGGTTCATAAGTATCCTCTTCGATATTACGACGGACTGCGAAATAGTGTGCTGTTTATTTAGGAATCCAGTTTGATTAATGAAAACTTTTTCAGACAAAGACCCTGCATAATCAAGATTTTAAATCACGTCTCTTGAAACCTGGAGTTCTTTCCCTCATCCTCCAACCCCTTCTGCCAGATTTGAAAGCAGGGTGGTTTCATACAAACAGAGAAAAATGACAATACTTATGGGAGGCGAT
>NZ_JAYGHD010000382.1:0-15180 GCF_034932245.1 Nostoc sp. UHCC 0251 | reverse complement strand
TCTAGAGTCTAATAATTTAGATACTGTCACCTTTTCTTTATTTTTCAGCAAGCCCCATTTACAGAAGAAGGCTGAACAGAATCGGCTGCTAAAGGATTGGTGACTTTGGAATTGCTTACTACGCTTCGCTTCTTCTTAGTATTACCTCGTCGCGCCCCACCCGCCATCTCGTATTCCTGGCTGATTTTACCGTAACGGCTGGCAACTCCTAGTAGCATTTTTTCTGACATGGCTATCACAACCTGTTCTGCGTTGTTCACATCATCTGTGAGTTTGTCAATAGTAGATAACGCAGTGTTGTAAGCAGCAAGCTTAGACCGGAGATCGTTAATTGTCTTATTATAAGCTTGGATAGTCAGTCCTTGGCCAAAGTCAAGTTCTACGCTGATAGATTGTAAACTTTCAATGCGGCGATCGGCTCGTTCTAAAACGCTGGAATTTCTTTTGCGACGTGCCATAATGCATCTCTGCTACTAGGTTAATAGTACTGTTTTATACAAAAAGTGCTTGATTGGCATCGGAAAATATAGCAAATCAGTTGCTTAGGCGTAGACCCTCGTAGACATCGCATCTCAAAAGCTTTAGTTAATTACACTTAGACTAAATTTTTTTCCAGGTAGTAAATAGATTTATAAGTTCATTACAACAAATGCTGCAATGATTTAAGCCTTTCTTATACATGGAAGAGTATTTGTTGCAAAGCATTAAACAAATGTTGCAACGGCTTATACATTTGCAAGAAAGACTTAAGCCTTTCTTATACATGGAAGAGTATTTGTTGCAAAGTATTAAACAAATGTTGCAACGGCTTATACATTTGTAAGAAATACTTAAGCCTTTCTTATACATGGAAGAGCATTTGTTGCAAAGGTTTAAACTTTTACAGTTTGAACAGTAGAAGCCATCGCTTTTGATTGTTGTCTGAGATGAAATAGCCCCTGAACACTTGTTAACGTGATAAATGAAGTTTTGTTGGTATTGAGACAGATAATTTATGACAGCCAGAGAGTAACTTATTCAGGAAATTGAGCAGGTTTCAGATTCTTTAGTGGAAGAAGTGCTAGACTTCTTGCTATTCATAAAAGATAGACAGGATCAGAAAAATTCCACATCTCATGGTGAGCAAAGCATTCTAGAGCGCATGGGAGGAATTCCCCAGCATTTGCTCTCAGTAGGTAATTTATCAGACCGCCTACGCACTAATCAAACAAATAGCGATCGCCTATAAACAATAAGAATGTTAGGATATCTTTCACCAGCTGCATCTGACTTATGAAATTAGTTTGCTCCCAAAGCGATCTCAGTACAAATCTCTCACTCGTTAGTCGTGCAGTCCCTTCACGGCCAACTCATCCAGTACTTGCCAATGTGCTGCTCCAAGCGGATGCTGAAACTAACCAAGTAAGCTTAACAGCCTTCGATCTCAGCTTGGGAATCCGCACCAGCTTTAACGCAGAGGTATGGCAAAGTGGTGCGATCGCACTTCCTGCTAAGTTACTTGTAGACATCACCTCTCGTCTTCCAGAAGGCGAAATCACTTTAGATGATGAATCAGCCCTCACAGGTACAACATCCGGTGGAGAAGGTTTAATAGTCACACTCACACCCAAAAGTGGACATTACCAAGTCCGAGCAATGGGCCCTGAAGAATTCCCCGAACTACCTGTAATTGAAAATACCGAAGTAATCCATCTCACCACCGCCGCATTAATTGAGGGATTACGCGGTTCATTGTTTGCTACCAGTGGCGATGAAACTAAGCAAGTACTCACCGGAGTGCATTTAACAGTTAAACAAGATACCTTAGAATTTGCAGCTACCGACGGACATCGCCTAGCAGTAGTAGAAACTAGCAACGAGCGTCCTCTTGGCGGAACTACCCAACTAGAAGTGACAGTACCAGCTAGAGCATTACGCGAACTTCAACGAATGCTAGCTCATAGCGCCTCATCAGATGAACCTGTTGCTTTATATTTCGATCAAGGTCAAGTTGTGTTTGCATGGCAAAATCAACGCTTGACTAGTCGCACATTAGAAGGGCAATATCCTGCATATCGACAATTAATCCCCCGCCAATTTGAGCGACAAGTGACAATTGAACGGCGACAATTCGTCAGCACTTTAGAACGGATTGCTGTGCTAGCAGATCAGAAAAATAATATTGTCAAGGTTAGTATTGACAGCAACGCCCAAGAAATTACTTTATCTTGCGAAGCTCAAGATGTGGGAAGTGGTAGAGAGTCAATGCCGGCACAAATTTCTGGGGAAAATATAGAGATTGCTTTTAACATTAAATATTTGATGGAAGGCTTGAAAGAGTTACCATCTTCCGAAATTCAAATGCATTTAAATCAAAGTCTAACTCCAGTAATTTTTACGCCATTAGGTGGCTTGAAAATGACCTATTTAGCTATGCCGGTGCAACTTAGAAGTTAGTCCAGACCACGCGGTAGGGGCGCAAGGCCTTGCGCCCCTACTATTTTCTGATTTGTTTAATCGGAATTTCAATCCAAAATTCTGTCCCTAACCCGGGCTGAGAATCACATTTAAACACACCACCGTGTTTATCAACAACAATCTGATAACTAATTGATAACCCCAAACCAGTACCTTTTCCTACTGGCTTAGTAGTAAAAAATGGATCGCAGATTCTTGCTCTGAGGGCTTCGGGTATGCCTGGGCCATTGTCTGCAATGCGAATTACTACGCTCTTAACATTGCCTTCAAGCTCTCCAAGAGTAGTATTAATGGTAATTTGATTATTATCAGGTTTTGATTGAGATTGTCTGTAATCTTCTAAGGCATCGATCGCATTGCTTAAAACATTCATAAATACCTGATTTAATGGCCCGGCATAGCACTCTACTAACGGCAGGTTGCTGTATTCTTTGACTAATTTAATCGCCGGACTTTCCGGTTTTGCTTTCAAGCGATGCTGCAAAATTAGCAAGGTGCTATCAATGCCCTCGTGAATGTCAACTGGCTTCATCTCTGCGTGGTCAAGGCGGGAGAAATTCCGTAAACCCAAGACAATCTGACGGATGCGATCAATTCCAACTTTCATGGAAGATAAAGTTTTCGGCAAATCCTCCATGATAAATTCTAAGTCTATTTCTTCAGAGCGATCGCGAATCTCAGGGTTAGGGTTAGGGCAGTTTTGCAAATAGAGGTCTAGTATACTAAGTAAATCTGCGGCGTAATCATTGACATGATTGATATTGCCATAAATGAAGTTTACCGGGTTATTAATTTCGTGAGCAATACCAGCTACCAGTTGACCCAGTGACGACATTTTCTCAGTTTGGATCAGTTGGGTTTGAGTTTGTTGTAAATCATGCAAAGCTGTAGCCAGCTTTTCTGTCTGCTCTTTGGTTTGATTATGCAATTGGGCTTGTTGAAGTGCAACCCCAAGCTGATTAGCAATTTGAGTGATGAACTTAATTTCTGAGGCTTCCCAATGGCGAGGTGCAGAGTTCTGATAAGCTGCTAGTAAGCCCCATAGCTGTTGCCCAATGAATATAGGTGCGATCGCATATGCCTTTGCTTGCAATTGCTCCAGAGCTGCAACGTGGCATTCAGAGTGCCCGGCTTGATATATGTCATTAACTGCAAAGGTTTCGTTGTGACGATATCGCCCACCTTGGGTTTCCTGCAAATAACTATCTTGCCAAACTGTATTGATATGATCATTTACCAACTTTACCCAGCCATTACCCACAAACTCGGCGATATATTCACCACTCCAATCAGCCTGGAACCGATAAACTGCAACTCGATCTGCTTGTAGTGATTTACAGATTTCTTGGGTGGTTGTCTGAAAAATCGCATCTAAGTCAAGAGATTCCCTAACTTTGGCAACAACTTCAAACAATACCCGTTGTTGTTCTGCTGCTTGTTGCAAATTTAACGCCTGCTGTCGTGTCTGAGCGAGTAAATCAGCTTGCTGGAGTGCTACCCCCATTTGGGCAGCAATCTGGCTGAGAAAGTTAACTTCAGGAGCTTTCCATTGACGGGGGCCAGTGTGTTGATAAGTTGCCAGCAAACCCCAAAGTTTTTGCCCAACAAAAATCGGAGCAAGCACAAAAGCGTGAATCTGAAACTGCTCTAGATTGTCGATATGACACTGAGTAAATCCCATCCCGTATATGTCATCGACTGCAAATGTTTCATTGTAGCGGTAGCGTCCTCCCTCTGTATCTTGTAAATAGGTGTCATTCCAAATTGTATTAATACCTAGTTCAGACTCATTCAACCAATATGGATTAGCAGCCTCAAAATCCCCGACAAATTCGCCACCCCAATTAGAATCGAAACGATAAACAGAAACGCGATCGGCTTTGATTAATTGACAAACCTCTTTAGTCGTTGTTTGAAAAATGGTATCTGTGTCAAGAGATTCCCGAATTTCGGCAATAACTTTAAATACAGCGTGTTGTTGTTCAGCTGTCCGTTGTAATTCAAGTGTGCGCTTTTTAACTTGGTGTTCTAAATTGTCATTAAAAGCTTGCACTTGTTGGTATAGTTCATACTGCTGAATTGCTGAAGCAAAGTGTTTACCCATGTCTGTAGCTAGTTCAATTTCTTCAACCGTCCATTTTTGAGCTTGTGCTTTTTTAGATTCGCGCCAAACCTCAAACGATAAACGAGGGTACATCTGCCTTTGATCGCTGTCATACTGCCCCGCCCATAGGGTTTCTGTATCTATTTCGTTGCGGAAAATGCTTAAATAGCCTAGCAACTGCTGACGATACTGAAGTGGGATCATCAACATGCTGCGAATTTTAGTTTCTTGAAAAGCGGGTTGCAAACTTCGCAAGCTAGGAGTTTGATATATATCTGAAATTGCCCAAGTATCGTATTTATTAGACTTGTAGTGTTCCTGCCAGACGCTATACTGCTCTATCAATGGATATATGGTTTGTTCTGGCATCGCAGGTTGCTGTCCACAGATATAAAGCTTGGCACAATTGTTTCCTGGTATTAAACATTCTGTCAAGCTACTTACGTTGCCATTATGGGAGTCAAAAGCTGCATTTCTAATGCAAAGTCTGCCACCAACACCATTAAAGGCAGCAACAGCTGCTTCTAGGGCTGGTTGTAATACAATTGTCGGTAATGAATGTAGTAGGGTAGCAATGCGGTTAATGATAGCTTCCCGTTCGCCTGTTTTGCGGACTTGAGTGAGCAGCGTACTTTGAGCGATCGCGACTGAGAGCTGATCCACTACCATCTGTAATGCTTCTAGTTCATATTCTGAAATCAAACGTGCTTCAGAATTATGAGACACCAACAGCCCCCAGAGTTCATCTTGATAAAGAATAGGCGCTACCACAGAAGACTTTACCCCCATTGCCGTCAAATATTCAATATGACAGGTGTCTACAGGGCGGTAACGGATCTCCTCTGATATAGTTTCTCCATTTTCCAAGTCATGGAGATAACTTTGACCAATCTCTTGAGTATCAACATTTACAACAGAACGCACCCGTGATTTGATAAATAGTTCACGGGCGGTGAGTGGAATATCATCAGCAGGAAAATTTAGCCCCAGTAGCGATGGCAAGCGATTTTCGTGAATTGACTCAGCAATGACCTGACCACTACCATCGGTATGAAATTTATAAATCATCACTCGGTCAGTTTTTAGTAGCGATCGCACTTCTGCCGTTGTCACTGTGATAATTTCTTCAAACTCTAAGCTTCGCCGGATACGGTTTGTAATGCGGCGTAGTAAACTTTCTTCATCGCGACATAAGGGCAAATCTTGTTCAGGCTTTGAGGTCATTGCTTATAGCAAAATCAATTAATAATTTGCAAATTGACATAATTAAATCTAAAGCTATTTTCAGATTTATTTAATCAAATTGTCTTCAGTAAAACTACGGGTCAATTATTAAATAAAATATTTATTTATCTTTGATAGAAATTCGTTAAAATATCACAAAAACAGACGCTAAAATTGCGTCTGTACTAGTTATAAGAAAAGATTCCTGCTTTTTACTTTTGGCTTCTCGTCTAACATTGCCGTAGCAACAAACTTAAACTCTTATATTGTCAGCAAAGCGAATTTTAAGATAGTCGTCTTCCATCTTTGCCCCTCCTGGTTGTAGTGCTGCTAAGGCTTGTGGTAAAACTAAGTTACGACGGTGGTTGCCAATAGTAATATTTAATTCGTCACCATTCTTGCTCAGTTGAACTTGGTTTTTAGGAATGCCGGGCAAATAAATTTCTAAACTGTATTGGTTCTGCTCTTGTACGACTCTCATAGTCGTTTCTTTGTAATAAACCTGAGTCGGATCTTCATCTTTATAGAGAGTTTCTTTCAGGCGTTCTAAGGCAGCCAATCCGCACATTTCTTCAGAAAATAATGGAACTTCTTTCACAGGTAGAGGGTGAAAATTATCATGAATTTCCTGACGATATTGCTCCTGACTTTCCTTCCAACGTTGAAAAAATGGATCTTGGACAACGCTAGGAATAATCCGATTAGCCACTACTAAATCTGTTGCAACATTATACAAACTCAAATAAGCATGGGCGCGAAGAGACTCTTTAATCACCATCTTTTCGGGATTAGTTACCAGACGCACTGAGGTTTGAGTATTGTCTGTTAATACTTTTTCCAGAGCTTCAATTTGTTCATAAAACTCATAAGGTGCATCCATCACTTCTTTATCTGGTAGCGAAAAACCAGCAATTGGTCTAAAAAAAGGTTCAACCAGAGGTCGAAGTGCTACCGAGATGTTTTGAAATGGTTTGTAAAAACGGCGCATATACCAGCCACCGACTTCAGGTAAACTCAGCAAGCGCAGTGCTGTGCCCGTAGGGGCTGAGTCAATAATTAAAACATCAAACTCACCTTCATCGTAATGGCGTTTCATCCTTACCAAGCCAAAAATCTCATCCATGCCTGGTAAAATTGCTAATTCTTCTGCCTGTACGCCCTCTAAGCCCCTTGCCTGTAAAACTTGGGTAATGTAACGTTTTACAGCACCCCAGTTTCCCTCTAGTTCTTGCAGCGCATCTAGTTCAGCACCCCACAGATTTGGGCGAATTTTTTGGGGTGCATGTCCCAATTCCATGTCAAAACTGTCTGCCAAAGAATGAGCCGGATCTGTACTTAAAACCAATGTCTGATAGCCTAGTTCTGCACAACGGAGTCCAGTTGCAGCAGCAACGGAAGTTTTGCCCACGCCGCCTTTACCAGTCATCAAAATTACACGCATAGATGCTTCTGTCCTGCCTGAGGATTTATTACATTTATTTACATTATCGACTGTTTAAGAAAAATAAATGTTGTTTCACTACGTCTAGGCGTGAACAGTTTGAGTTGTTCATCAGTAATTGCGGTCTTTTCTGAGCAAGGGCGTGATAATCTACAACTTCACTCTAGTAAATAATCTCTCCTTGGTTTTACTAAGCAACAATTGTCCCTCTCCGAGTCGGCTACGGTGTACACACAAGTCGGAAATAGTAGTCTGTCAAGGAATAATTGACGAGTTCATTCTTTGTAGAGACGGCGATTTATCGCGTCTGTCTAACGTGTCAGTGTTTTAGACGCGATAAATCGCGTCTCTACATGAGGGATTTCTGGCTTATCCCAAGCGTATATTTAAATACAAAGACCAATGAGACGCAAAGTCACCACTGATTTGGATTGGATCATCGGTGGATACTTCACTTCTTATTCCAGAGACTAATAAATTCTTTATAGATGACTGGGGTGATCTGACTTTGTAAGTGAGTTAGTGCATCACGATGATTTTGATTGTTGTCATCATAATAAGTGAACACATTCGTCAGCTTGACAATCTCAGGGTTTTGATCGTTTGTCCCCCTCCATTTGTTAGTAACTTTGTGTAAAACGTCCTTGGGTAGATTTTGTTGTAAGTTATTTAAGGCTGCGATGTAAGAGGAATTTTGAGGATTCTTTTTGAATTGGAAGCATAAATCTATCAGCTTGAGTTGTGTCTGGGGCTGCGGTTGGGGCTTATTTGTTAGAGTGGGTTGCTGTAGAATTTGACGCTGTTCAATAGTGGCAATGCCATTTTCAGTTAAACCCTGAGATTTCTGAAATTTCTTGACTGCTGTATAAGTGGCTGGCCCATAAAAAGGCTTGTTTGGAGGAATTTCGGCATTGGTTGCGAAACCGTGAAACTTCAATCTATTCTGAAGTCCTATGACTGTATCTTCCATTACGCTTCGAGTCTCGGAATCAGCATTACCATTAACCACAAGTTTTTGTGAGTACTGTTTCTGAAACTTTTTAATCGCTTCTTCGGTAGGATCATCTGTCAAGGAGTTGTTATTTCGTTTCCAGGGAGCAAATTTAGTCAGATCCGGCTTAGGGTCAATCTCAGGAGCTAAATATCCCAGTCCAATCAATATATGACGGATAACTTCAGGACTACTAACGGCCATACTTTTTGATTCCTTTGCGAATAAACTACGACTTAATGTATCTTGTTTTACAAAAATTATGTAAGTAGGAAGAAATAAATCTAACATATTTTGTTTGCAAGGCGTTCCAAAAGTTAAGCGATGTGTAACACCAAGGTGCAACTGTTTGAGACGTTCGGCGTAGGTGACTACAGATTGTTAAAAAGAAAAGTGATTTTAAGTCTTGGTGGGCGATCGCGATCGCTTACTCTCAACTATTGATGATACTACGCAATATATTCTTTATACTAGCCTGCAAGCAGATCACCGTACATGTGCGATCGCTCTTTAGCTTTTTAAACCCGGTGATTCAGACGCTTTTTCGGTCAAAATACCCAACTGAATTCTGACGACTGACTCCTGAATTCTGTTCGATAAATCCTCAGACAGTTGTGATGTTAGGCGATCTGATCCAACTGATAAATTTACTTTTGGTTAAAAAACTTGTTAATTTTTCATAATTAATGTGCGTATTAATCTCTAGTTTTCGATTTATTTTAATAGAATTATTACTAAATAAATATAATTTAAGGCTGATTTTAATCAAAAAATCACAACAAGATTGTTTGCCTTAATAAAATAAATTTTATGTTACAAAAAACTGTCTATTGGGAATACTAAATTATGAAAGTCATTTAGAAAAAATTGTTGAGATGAGGTCAGCGAATATGACAATAGAACTAGATTGGACAGTTGTAATGGAAGGATATCAAGTTGTTGAGCAACTTTACTTCAGTTCTAGGACTATTGTCTATCGAGGTATTCGAGATATAGACCTGCGCCCTGTGATCATCAAATACCTCAAACGTGATTACCCATCCTTTCGGGAACTGTTACAGTTTCGCAATCAGTACACAATCACTAAAAATCTCAACTTACCTGGTGTCGTTCAACCCTACAGTCTAGAAACGTATCGTAATAGCTATGCATTAGTGATGCCAGATTATGGAGGTATTTCACTTTGGCAATATATTAAGATACAGCCACTAAAACTCAGTGAATTTCTTGCGATCGCTATTCATTTAGCTGACATTCTCAACGGACTCTATCAGCATCGGGTAATCCACAAAGATATTAAGCCTGCCAATATCGTCATTCATCCAGAGACAAAACAAGTTAAGTTGATTGACTTCAGCATTGCTTCCCTACTGCCCAGAGAAACCCAGGAAATTAAAAATCTCCAGGTCTTGGAAGGTACTCTCGCTTACCTTTCCCCGGAACAAACTGGGCGGATGAACCGGGGTATTGACTACCGCAGTGATTTTTACTCCTTAGGGGTGACATTTTTTGAATTACTCACGGGTCAACTGCCCTTCCAGTCTAATGACCCGATGGAACTAATTCACTGTCATATTGCAAAACAACCCGAACAAATAAGAGGCGGAAGGGAAGAAGAAATTCCGCAGATGATTTCAGAGATTGTGATGAAATTGATGGCAAAAAATGCTGAAGATCGCTATCAAAGTGCATTAGGGCTGAAACATGATTTAGAAATTTGTTTGGCTCAACTTAAGGAAACGGGTAAAATTGAAACTTTTCCCATTGCCCAACGGGATGTATGCGATCGCTTCCTCATCCCAGAAAAACTTTATGGTCGTGAAACCGAAGTAGCTACACTACTGCAAGCCTTTGACCGGATCAGTGGTGGTAGTACAGAAATCATGTTAGTAGTAGGCTTCTCTGGTATCGGCAAAACAGCGATCGTTAACGAAGTTCATAAGCCGATTGTCCGGCAGAGAGGTTACTTCATCAAAGGTAAATTCGACCAGTTTGGGCACAATACTCCTTTTTCGGCGTTTGTTCTGGCATTACGGGACTTGATGGCGCAACTGCTTACCGAAACAGATGCCCAATTGCAGCAATGGCAGACGAAAATTCTCTCTGCGTTGGGTGACAACGGGCAGGTGATTATTGAGGTAATTCCTGAACTCGAACAGATTATTGGCAAGCAACCTCCTACACCTGAACTCTCAGGGAGTGCATCTCAAAATCGCTTCAATCTGCTGTTCCAAAAGTTTATTCAGGTACTCACAA
The DNA here is from genome assembly GCF_034932245.1 of Nostoc sp. UHCC 0251. NCBI lineage: Bacteria > Bacillati > Cyanobacteriota > Cyanophyceae > Nostocales > Nostocaceae > Nostoc > Nostoc sp. UHCC 0251. The sequence goes on along the minus strand of NZ_JAYGHD010000382.1, from coordinate 4,707 downwards.
CCCCAGAGCATCCCCTGGTCATTTTTCTGGATGATTTGCAATGGGCAGATTCGGCATCACTCGATCTGATGCAACTACTGATGAGTGAGACAGAAACGGGCTATCTGTTGCTTATTGGGGCTTACCGAGATAATGAAGTTTCCCCTGCTCATCCACTAATGCTGGTATTGAACGACATTGGCAAAACTGGGGCGGTAATTAATACTATCACCCTAACTCCTCTCCAGGCATCCGACCTCAATCATTTGATTGCCGATACCCTTAGTTGTCCATCAACGCTAGCAGCACCTTTGACGGAATTGGTATATCGGAAAACTAAGGGCAATCCCTTTTTTGTCACCCAGTTGCTCAAGGCATTGCATGAAGAGGGATGGATTACCTTTGATATTGAGAAGGGATATTGGCAAGGGGATATTGCTCAAATTCAAGAATTGACGCTCACCGATGATGTTGTCGAGTTTATGGCGCATCAAATCCAGAAGTTGCCTACTTCTACCCAATGTGTTTTAAAACTAGCTGCCTGCATTGGTAACTCTTTTGACTTGACAACCCTGGCTATTGTTTATGAAAAATCTCCAGATGAAACCGCCGTAGACTTGTGGAGAGCGCTGCAAGAGGGCTTAATTTTACCAACCAGTGAAATTTATAAGTTTTTCCAAAATTCTGGTAATGGCAGTGAATCATGCCAATTACCAATGAATAATGAGCAACCCAATTACAAATTTCTGCACGATCGCGTCCAACAAGCCGCCTATTTTCTCATTCCAGAGGAGCAAAAACAAGCAACTCACCTCAAAATTGGGCAACTACTGCTGAAGAATACAACCTTGGCGCAGCAAGACGAAAAGCTTTTTGAAATTGTCAACCAGTTTAATATTGGCAAAAATTTGATTACTGTGCGATCGCAGCAGACTGAACTTGCCCAATTAAATCTGCAAGCTGGACAGAAAGCCAGAGCCGCAACTGCATACACAGCAGCATTTGAGTATCTTTGCACAGGCATTGCCTTACTGCCTCAGGAGCTGTGGCAAAAACAATATCAGCTAACCCTGGCACTTTATGAAGCTGCTACCGAGGCTGCTTATTTGAGTGGCAATCTAGAGCAGATGCCACAATTCGCGGCAGTTATTTTAGAACACGCCAGTACACTGTTAGATACAGTCAAAGTCTATGAAATCAAAATTCAAGCGGCTCAAGCCCAACATCAATTTCTAGAGGCAGTGCAAATTGCCCTGGAGATTTTGGAGTGTCTCGGAATCAGTTTTCCCCAGCAACCGAGTGAATCGGATATTGCCCAAGCGTGTGCGGCAACTAACTCAATCTTGGCAGGTAGACAGCCGTTAGATTTAATTACTTTACCCCAGATGACGGAGCCTGAAAAGATAGCGGCCATCAGGATTCTTGCAAATGTCTCTTCTTCTGCTTATGTTGTCGCGCCATCTCTTTTACCATTTATTATTCTTGAGCAGGTGAATTTATCGGTTCAATATGGCAATATCTCATACTCAGCAAATGGCTATGCCTACTACGGACTGATGCTATGTGGAGTGATTGGAGACATTGAGTGTGGCTATCAGTTTGGACAACTGGCGCACTTGTTGCTCGAACGGTTGAATGCCAAAGAAATGAAAGCTAGAACCTATGTCGGAGTTCAGTGTAGTGTATGGCACTGGAAACAGCCGCTCCAGAACACCTTAGCCTTTCTCAGACAAGGCTATCAAAGTGGGCTAGAAACGGGAGATTTAGAATCGGCTACCATTTGTGCATTCGTTTACGTCATGCACTCTTGGTTTGTCGGCAAAGAACTGGGCGATCTCAGTCGGGAAAGTGTTGCCTTCCGTGATCAACTGACTCATCTTAAACAGGAAGGTCTTCTTAGCCATTTAACTATTTTTCAACAAGCAATTTTAAATTTAATTGGTGATGCTCCTGAAGCATGGCAATTGATTGGTAATGCCTTTGATCAAGAGCAAATGTTGCCAATTATCCAACGCTCAGGCGATCAAACCGCACTTTGCTATTTCTATGTCAGCAAACTAATCCTCTGCTATACATTTGGGAAGTTTGAGCTAGCGGTTGAAGCTGCGATCGCTATTAAAAACCACTTGGGTGGTGCTACCGGATTGTTTATAGTTCCAGTTTTCCACACCTATGACTCTCTGGCACATTTAGCTATCTATTCTGAAGTTTCTCAAGCAGAACAAAAATCCATTCAGCAGCGAGTAGTTGCCAACCAGGAAAAGATCAAAAAATGGGCTGACCATATTCCAGCAAATCACTTGCACAAGTATTATTTAGTGGAAGCAGAACGGCATCGGATTCTGGGCAATAAAGTTGAGGCGGTTGAATATTATGATCTTGCCATTGCTTTAGCTCAAGAAAATCAATACCTCAATGAAGAAGCTCTAGCCAACGAACTCGCGGCGCGATTTTACTTGGGATGGGGCAAAGAGCGACTTGCTCAGGATTATTTACTCAATGCCTACTACGCATACTCTCGTTGGGGAGCAAAAGCCAAGGTTGAGGATTTAGAACGAGACTATCCGCATCTTTTAGCTCCCATTTTGCAACAAGACAAAATAGAAATGATGGCTGATGTCACAATTAGCACAATTGATAACGGCACATTAAATTTAAATTATGCCAACTCCACAACATCTGCTAGTAGTGGTGTGTCAGTTGCACTCGATCTGGCAACCATCCTCAAAGCTTCGCATACACTCTCTAGTGAAATTCAGCTGGAAAAGCTGCTTTCGACATTGCTGAATGTAGTGATTGAAAATGCTGGAGCAGATAAATGTGTATTGCTATTACTTGAAAATCAAAGGTTGCTGGTTGAGGCAATTACTACAGTTGGAGAGTCATCAACAGTGATGCAATCGCTGCCTCTAGAAGACTCACAGGATCTGCCTATTTCACTAATTAATCAAGTTAAACGCACCTTACAACCCTCAACTATTATCAATGCAACTACCCATCCTTTACTAATGGGTGATGCCTATATTATTCGTCAACAACCCAAGAGTTTATTGTGTATACCAATTATTCACCAAGGCAAACTGTTGGGCATTTTGTATTTGGAGAATAGATTAACCACTGGGGTGTTTACAAGCGATCGCGTTGAAATTTTGAATCTGCTCTGCACTCAAGCCGCGATCGCTCTGGAAAATGCCCACCTTTATCAGCAAGCGCAGACTTATGCTCAACAAGTGGAGCGATCGCTGGCACAACAGAAGACCTTGTTTAATGTTGTTACCCAGATGCGAGAGTCTTTAGACTTGGATGCTATTTTCTGTGCAGTTACCCAAAATATTCGTCCCATACTGAACGCCGATCGCGTGGGAATCTATCAGTTTCATCTGGAATCGGGATACGAATACGGCGAGTTTATTGCCGAAGATGTACTACCTGCATTTCCTTCTGCTTTGGCTATCAAAATTCAAGATCATTGCTTTGGCGAGAACTACGCAACTCTATATAAACAGGGACGTTTCTGTGCAATGGCAGACTTACAAGCAACTCCCGTACTAGACTGCCATCGGGTAATTTTAGAGCAATTCAAGATCAGAGCGTCGCTGGTTGTGCCAATTATGCAAGACAACGAACTTTGGGGACTGCTTTGTATTCACCAATGCGCTCAACCTCGTCACTGGCAAACCTCCGAGATTCAATTTGCCAAACAAATTGCTGCCCAAATGGGGGTTGCACTCCAGCAGACAGAGTTACTAATCAAAACTCGCCAACAGTCAACCCAACTAGAACAAACACTCCACTATCTTCAAGAAACCCAACTTCAATTAGTCCAAAATGAGAAGATGTCAGCGCTGGGGAACCTCGTTGCCGGAGTTGCTCATGAAATTAATAATCCCGTTGGCTTTATTGCTGGCAACCTTAAACCTGCTGAAGATTATGTACAAGACTTGTTTAGGCTAATTAATTTATATCAAGAAAAGTTACCCAATCCAGGGCAGGATTTAGAAGATGAAATCGAGGCAATTGATTTGGAGTATATACGAGAAGATTTACCTAAATTAATCGATTCAATGAAGCTAGGAGTTAATCGCATCCATGAGATTAGTAATAGTCTTCGCACTTTCTCTAGGTCTGATAAGGATTACAAAGTTCCTTTCAACTTACACGATGGCATAGACAGCACCATCTTAATTCTCAAACATCGTCTAAAACCTCATGACAATCGCCCTGCAATTGAGGTAGTGAGAGACTATGGTAATTTACCTCAAGTGGAATGCTTTGCAGGCCAGCTAAACCAGGTATTTATGAATCTGCTAGCAAATGCGATCGATGCATTAGAAGAGTCTCATCAGCAGCGTAATTTAGCAAATATTCAACTAAATCGCCATCAGATTATAATTAAAACTCGTTTGGCTGAAGATGGACAGCAAGTTTTGATTCGGATTGCAGACAATGGTATCGGAATGCCTGAAGAGGTGAAGCAACGGGTATTTGATTATCTGTTCACCACCAAGTCCGTGGGTCAAGGAACAGGTTTAGGATTAGCGATCGCTCAACAAATTGTCGTTGAACGACATGGGGGAACGCTCAAGGTAGATTCAGTTTTAGGACAAGGCACAGAGTTTACAATAATCCTTCCTGTTGCGGTTAAAACTGACTGAAAACTAAACCCTAATATCATGTCCGGCTGATTAGTTATGATGGGCGTGCATCTGTGCAAAAACTTGAAAATTC